>CAWZYW010000019.1:0-12773 GCA_963966255.1 uncultured Salinispira sp.
GAATTACTCCTGCTTTGAAAGTGAGTTTTACCGGTGGCAGTATCATGGGTATGTCCGTGGTAGGGCTGGCCATGCTCGGCATCCTTATTATTCTTGCCGTAGCCAGATTTTTCCTGGATTTCACGATTGAGAATTTTTCACAAAATATCCTTCAGGTTGTTTCCGGCTTTAGTCTTGGAGCCAGCTCGATGGCGTTATTCGCGCGAGTCGGCGGAGGAATTTTCACCAAAGCGGCTGACGTCGGTGCCGATCTGGTGGGGAAGGTCGAGGCCGGTATTCCCGAGGATGATCACCGGAACCCGGCGACTATCGCCGATAACGTCGGTGACAACGTGGGCGATGTCGCCGGCATGGGGGCCGACCTTTTCGAGTCTTATGTTGGTTCCATCGTCGGTGCAATGATTCTCGGCGCTGCTACGGTTGCAGGAGACGTTTTGCGTTTCCGTCTGGCGATATTCCCGCTCATCCTTGCTGCCCTGGGAGTGTTGGCAAGTTTGATCGGTATCCGTTTTGTTCGGATTCGAAAAGGTAAGAGTCCGCAGAGGGCCTTGAATACCGGGACTTTTGTCGCCGCTGGAATTTCCGCTTTGTTTACCTTCCTTGCAGCCTTTTTTCTCCTCAGGCCGAGCGGGGCGGAGGCCGGCTTCGGCTATTTTCAGGTTTTTATAGCGGCGGTACTCGGAATGGCTTCCGGTATTGGTTTGGGCTTGTTGACTGAATACTACACCGGAACCGGAACACCTCCGGTAAAACAGATCGTCAAAGCCTGTGAGACCGGACCGGCAACTACCTTGATCACCGGCATGGGGGTCGGCATGGCTTCCAGCTTCCTCCCGATAGTCGTGATCATCATCGCGATTATTCTCGGGAATTTTATGGCTGGGCTTTATGGCGTGGCTATCGCCGCCCTGGGAATGCTAATGACTCTGGGCATTCAGCTGGCAGTCGATGCTTACGGACCAATTGCGGACAACGCCGGTGGGCTTGCTGAGATGAGTGAGTTCCCTCCGGAGGTGCGCGAAGTCACTGATGAGCTCGATGCTGTGGGCAATACCACCGCGGCGATTGGTAAGGGATTTGCCATTGGGTCTGCTGCGCTGACCTCAGTGATACTTTTCTCTGCATTTCAGAAGCAAGTAGGCCTTCCGCTTTCAGAAATTCAACTGCTAGATATCTCCGTTCTGACTGGTCTTCTGCTGGGTGCGGCTATTCCGTATTTATTCAGTTCCATGGCTATGAATGCCATCGGTGATGCCGCTTTTGCAATGATAGAGGAGGTTCGGAGGCAGTTTCGTGAAAAGCCGGGAATTCTTACCGAAGAGGAAGAGCCGGATTATAAGCGGTGCGTGGATATTTCCACCAGTTCCGCGTTGAAGAAAATGATTGTCCCGGGCGTTATCGCGACCGTGACCCCATTGCTCGTGGGTTTTTTGGGCGGGATTCAGATGCTGATGGGCGTGCTCATCGGTGTGACAGCCAGCGGTGTGGTTCTGGCTATTTTTATGGCGAATTCCGGCGGTGCGTGGGATAATGCCAAAAAGATGATCGAGGCTGGCGATAGTCACGGGAAGGGAAGCGATGCGCATCATGCAGCGGTTGTAGGTGACACGGTAGGCGATCCATTCAAAGACACTGCCGGTCCGAGCCTGAACATCCTGATTAAACTGATGGCGGTGGTTTCTCTGGTCATCGCGCCGATTCTTAAAACTTTCTGGGGGATCTGATATGGAATACCACAAGCATCTTTATATGACGCTTTATCCGAACAATGCGCTGATCGGCAGTCATCTTGATCCGGAACATTTCGCCCGGCACTACACCAGTGGCTCAAGCCGACACTATTCCGGCAAGGTGATTTTCGCGGAAATCGATCGGGATTTCCGCAATGATTACTTTCCCATTGATGAGATTTATTCAGATCTGGTTCCCCATGAGGACGGACGTCCCAAGGCAACCAAGTTCGTCAAGTCCTACCGGGTCCTTGAGCATGTGGACTTTTCCGCCATACAACGGCTCTATCTGGTAACGCAGGAGGGACATTGTCTGGGCCTTGAACCTGGTGAGCATAATGTGGCGCATGAAAAGGATAAAATCCGCCTGTATGCGGAAATCGCACCGATGCGGATGATGGCATTATCTGAGTATGATTTTCCCAGCTTCGGCGGGTATATCACTGATATGAGTTTATCCAAGTCTGCCCCCAAGCAGTTTTATACTCAACTCGAGATCGATCTGGTTGATTTCGTCGATGAGTTCGAGCGCAACCCATTTGCACCGAGTCCGGTGAGAAATGTCCACCCATCCACCCTCCGGGATGGTTTTTACGAACTGAAAAAGTATATCGACAAGCATAATAAGGGAATCGCGCTGGACAGTAATTTGGATGCTTTCAGTTTTGCAATCATAAAGCACGGCTTTATGTTCGCGTCCCAGAATGAGACCCGCTTCTTTCCTATGCCGACCCTTGAGAACATAGAAAAGATGAATTACAAATTCTGGAGAACCATGTAATTCCGGAGGTGTCATGAACAGCAGGGATGGACTTCATAACGGACGGTTTGACAGTGCATTTTCCGAACTATATCCCATCTCTGATGCGGGCTTCGAACCTTATGTCCGGCGGTATAGCGGGTTGATTGACAGCCTGGTTTCTGCCGAAGGAACTGCTGCAGAGGAAGCCCTGCTGTTTTCCATTCCCGGCAGAACCGAACTTGGCGGAAATCATACTGATCATAATCTGGGGAAGGTGCTGGCTGCGTCCGTGCATCTGGATGTTGCCGCCGCGGCTTTTCCCAGGAACGATCGACGGGTTCTGATATATAGCGAAGGCTACCCAGATTTGAATATCGACCTTTCAGACCTCGAGTCCAGGGAAGATGAGCAGGGCAGCACTTCCGCACTGGTTCGCGGCGTAGCTTCATGGTTCAGCCAGAACGGCTACCCGGTAGGCGGTTTTTCCGCAGCAGTACACAGTCTGGTTCCGGGGGGCTCGGGGCTCTCATCTTCGGCGGCAATTGAGATCACCATCGCTAAGATATTCAGCGTTTTTTACCATCAGGACCGCCTCAGCCCACTCGACTTGGCCATTGCAGGTCAGTACGCCGAGAACCGCTATTTCGGAAAGCCTTGCGGCTTGATGGATCAGATAGCTTGCGCTCATGGGGGAATCGTAAAAATCGATTTCGCCGATGGTGATGCCGCTCGAATCGAAACCCGGGATGCGGATTTCCTGCGCGCTGGGTATCTGCTGGGAATAGTAAATACCGGGGGCAGTCATGCCGATCTTACCGATGATTACGCTTCGATTCCCAGAGAAATGCGGTCGGTGGCGAATGCACTTGGATCGGAGGTTCTTCGTCAGATTGATGAAGGCGAATTCCACGCTTCAATTCCCGCCTTGCGTCGGGACCCCGCGATCTCGGACCGGGCTATCATGCGAACCCTGCACTTTTTCGCAGAAAATCGCCGAGTAGACCAGATGCTAGTAGCCCTATCTGAAGGCAGGTATCTTGATTATCTCTCCCTCGTTCGAGAATCGGGGCATTCATCGATGCGTATTCTCCAGAATGTTACGCCCTGCGGTGCGATTGATGAGCAGAATCTCGCACTGGTAGCGACCTACATTGAGGAGCGTTTTGCTGAGGATTCGGTGATCAGGGTTCATGGCGGCGGTTTCGAAGGAAGTCTGCAGTTTTACGTATCTCTGGATCGAGCAGAAGGATTGCTGGAGGAGCTCCAGCGATTATGCGGTCCGGGATCGGTGGATATCCTCTATATAAGAGGTCCAGGGGCCCTCTGTCTGAATCAGGCCCCGGACAACTAATCAGACCCCTATCGTCTTAAACAGCAACTGGTGATGATTCTGCGAATCACTCCTCATCTTCACGCCGGCCGTGCTTCCGTCGGTTTC
The DNA here is from genome assembly GCA_963966255.1 of uncultured Salinispira sp. Classification (GTDB taxonomy): domain Bacteria; phylum Spirochaetota; class Spirochaetia; order DSM-27196; family Salinispiraceae; genus Salinispira. Next base: position 3,911 of record CAWZYW010000019.1, read on the forward strand.
TTCCCCTGGCGGCACCGAGGCCCCCGAACCCGCTGATAACGGCCATGTAGAAGCCCAAATCATACCAGAATCCCGTGTTATTTACCTCATACACACTTAGTTCATCTCGGAAAATGCTGGCAATCAGACTTATCGGAGCGATCCATCCATGCCAAACGCCCCAGAAAAAACCGGCAGGTTCCTCTACAGTTGCTCGACCGTTTCCGGGGACACAGGACGTGGTGCCCAGAAGTATAAGTGTGATGATCAGTAGAATTACCATATTTCGAATTTTCAAGTGCTGCCTCCTTTGGTTGCCCGGCAATGATATTCATCGCGGCTTCCTATCTAACACTCGCAAAAAGTACCTTTGTTACCGTGAATCTATTCGATAATTCGCCCGATCGCCAGATATTTATACCCCGATGTATCCTTCATCGGGAAAATGAAAACATGTAGCTTACCCTCGAAATAGAACTCCAGCTGGCTTTGATACACTACGTTTATTGCGCTGATTCGGCTCCAGGGAAACTCCGCTACTATCGAGATATCCTTTTGCCTGCCGCTGAACTTAAGGCCGGTTATATCGGCGGACAATCGGCCGCGGCCCTTTTTTGAGAGACTGTTGAACTTGAATCCGGTGGAATACTCAACCGGTGTGTCGGAAAAAAGTTCACTGAAATCACCGGCGTTCTGCCGGGCTCGTATCTGATGCTCCAATTCCCCGGCCTGCCATCGATACCAGTCCCGGACGCTTTCAAAATAAGGGCGATGGTGATCCACAGGCCTGAAGTATCCGTAACTGCTGAACTGAGTTTCCCAATCACATTTGCGGCAGTAAAACCTGCTTCCCGCGCTGGCCATCTGATTCATGCTGCGGCACTCCGGGCAGATGAACAGGCTCAGCTGCAATGGTTCAGCAGGATTTCGATGCAGGTAAGGTCTTTTTTGTTGTTTCTGGTATTCAAATTCATCGTGATGAATTGCTTCGGAAATTCGCTTTTCAATTTCCGTGAGCTTCAGCTGCTTTATTTCTTCCGGTCCGATTGCAAGCTTGAACTCTATAGTTACCGGCCCCCTGCGACTTTTATATGACCAGCGGGGCAGACTGAGAAATCCCCCTTTGATCACAGGAACTACCACCGGTACTTTGGCCAGCCTGGCTAGCTTTGCCGTTGCAGGTATGATATCGATGGTTACTCCGTCCCAGGTTCGCTCGCCCTCTGGAAACAGGCCGACGGTTTTTCCTTCGCGGATAAGATTCATCATCTGCTTCAGGGTAGTCATATCAGTGGCTTGTTTGGATGTTGGGATGGCGCCTACTCTTCGAAGCCACCAGGAAGCAAAGCGGTTGCGAAAATTCGCTTCCGAGGCGATGAAATAAATCGGTTGTTTCACGAATATGGAGATGATAACAGGGTCCCAGGTCATAACATGGTTCGGGAGAATGAGCCAAGGTTGTGGAACGTTTTTTAAAGCACCGAGGTTTTCTGCGGTGATTGAGTACCGCCATTTGAGGTAGCGGCCAACGGTCTGACGTAGTATTGCATGAAACCAGCTATGGGCCTGGGTGTGTCTACGTTTGTGCATGTATAATTCCTGCGATGGAATGGTATCCCGGCGGATCGCCGAATGGGCATTATATCACAGGATATGCGGTTGAATCAGTCTTCCTTCCAGAGGATCTCTTCTGCCACTGCAGTGAGCTGGGGGTTTGCGTTTATTTCTGTTACCTGTCGCAGATCAGAGTCTCTGGAAGACAGGTCACCCAAACCTGCGTAGGCCATTGCCCGATAGTAGTAAGCCAGTTGGATATCTGCGGGATTCAATACCTCAGAATTAAAGACAGCTGAGACGGTCTGGATCACCTGGGCGTAGTCTCCAAGCTTGAGGTGCAAATCTGCAGAGCTGAGGAGGAAGAGGTAATATAGTTGCCCATCTTCGGCTTCAAGGGAAACTTCCTGATATAGTTCGGCACCTTCCTCGAGATTACCTTGGAGAATCGCGGTATACCCCAGATAATATGCTGCCTCTGAAAGCTCCGCATCACTGGCCAGGAAATAGGCCTCTTCGAATGCATAGTATGCCTGATCGAGCTGGCCCATTTGCAGCGCGTCGAAACCTTCTTCGAACAGATCTCCCATATCGGTTCCAGCCCATTCGATGGTGTTCTCCACCGCCTCGCTGGCCCGGACTCCGGCTGTAGAACTATTGCCACGGGTTTCCTCATCGGTCGAATTCAAACTGCTGATTCTCCTTGATAAAGAGCCGAGAACTCCCTGGCTACCCTGATTATCAGCGGAAAACAGCCGTCTGATTGAAAAAGTACCCGGAGTGTTCAGAAATACCCGTGAGCCGTCCCGTTCAAGTTCAACTTGAGCCCCATCGAGGAGTCGAAGCTGTGAATCGAGACTTATGATATCTCCGATATACGCTTCGTAAATCTGATTGCCCCGGATAAGTTCAACAAGCCCCTCCAGATAACTGATCTGCACATCTTGAGAAAACATCGACATGCTCAAAAGCAGGAGGGAGACGAATATAATGATTGTTTTGCGTATCTTCATGAATGGCTCCGTTTTTACTTTGACACAATAATAAGATAGCCCGTTAGCCGTTGGATAACAAGATATATGAAGTGCACCGAAAACAGCTGATATTTGGGAATATGTTAAGCAAGTATAACGACTTAGCTCGACTATAAAGAGTTTTTAGGCTTTGCTTTCCTATTTCCTTGCTGTGTCAGTGACTACTCCAACAAAATCAGCTGTTTACGGAGCACTATAGAAAGGATCACGCACCGGGTTTGTGAGATTCGTGCAGACCATTCACGCCCATGTTTCGAATCATCGCGCAGTGATAAGTATCATGCGTAATCAGCCATGTGAGAAATTCCTCAAGCGTACATTCGAGACCAGGCATATCAGATGAAAGCTGTTCTGGAGGAATTTCCAGGATTGATTTTGATGCCAGTGAATGAATTGCCTGTAGCCAGGCGACGAGGTAGGCCCAGTCAGTTTCTGAAAATCCATCGGAGGCTTTTAGATAATTATCAAGAGCGAAGGGTGGGGGATCGCATTTGCTCGTTTCCCCCAGGAAATCTAACAGAGTGAATTTCCAATACGCCACATGTAGGATGACATCCACGATCCGGTATCCCTCCCAGGTGTTTACATCCATTACTTGGGAGAATCTCAGTGAATTGATCAGGGGCAATAGAGCCTGGCCATTAAAACTTGGGCCGAAAAATTCGCGGTCGAAAGTTTTTACCATCAATTCCGTAGTGTGCATAGATTATTTTACGCCTTCGGTGGCCTTCTCTGCCAGTACCGCATTCCCTGGAAAAATGGTTTTACCTTCAGCCGATTGGTGAAAATCGCGAGGTTTTACCACCATTGCCCGGACAAGAAGAATCATCGGTAGAATGAGTAATCCCGCACCAATAATTCCTGGCGCCCATGATCCCAATCCGCTGAGCATCCATGCTCCAACCGCCGGTGCGAGAATCCGGTTGAAACTTTCTACGCTGGCACCCAAACCAAGAGCAACCCCCATATTCTCTTCGCCTGCACTCTGAGAAAGCTGGCTTCGCAGTACAACTCCCATAAGACCTCCGCCAATCGCCAAAGGAATCATAGAAATCAATAGACCCGCAATGTTGCGATTAACGCCCCAGAAACCAAGGGATAAGGCCAGCATAAGATTTGCTGCAAGCATCAGCTTCCTCTCGCTGAATCGTTTTAACAACGCGCCGATGAGCACGCCCTGAGCAATGGCAATTACCACTCCGATGTAGGCGAGAATGTAGGATCGTGCCTGGGGTGAAAGACTAAATACCAACAAAGCATGTGGGCTGAACATCGTCTGAAATATGCTAAACGCCAGTGAGTAAAAGAACAGTATGCTTAACAGTTGGGGGACGCCAATCTGCCTGAATACCATCCGGAAGCCTCCACCGTTCAATTGCGCGCGTTCCCTTCTGGCTTTTGGGGGATGAGATTCTGGGAGGAGAGTTGCTATCAATATCAGATTTATCCCTGCAATGCCGGCTGCCACTAAAGCCGGAGCATAAAGACTGATATTTACCAACAATCCGCCGAAAAGGGGACCAAAAATAAATCCCAGACCGAAAGCTGCGCCAATCATGCCCAGGCCCTTCGCGCGGTTTTCTTTCGTGGTAATATCGCCGATATACGATTGAGCAACGGTAATGTTACCTCCGGTAAGGCCATCAAGAATCCTGCTGAAGAAGATCATTCCTATGCTTTGTGCCGTGCCGAGTAAAATTAAGGAGATAAATGTGCCGAAAATACTGATCATGAATAATGGCTTTCGGCCAAACCGATCAGAAAGTCTTCCTACAATAGGGGCTGAAATAAACTGACCTAAGGCGTAGCTGGCAAGAATTAATCCCAGAACTGCGGTTCCGCTACCACGATCAGCCACAATATCCGGCAGTATTGGAATGATAAAACCAAAACCCACCATGTCCATGAAGACTACCGAAAACAGCAGCCCTATTGATTTCTTTTTCATATTTCATCCTCTCATCTCAATTCTTCTGGAGTTCGTGCTGATGTATTGTCAGCTTGATTCGTGATCCCGCTATCAGTATTAAAAGTCGGATTGGTGTTCCCGGAATCGCCGTACCAGATCAGCTGAGCTCTGAAGCCCGACCTCCAAATCTACAAGATCCCCCGCAGGGTTAAAGTAGAGAAGGGTGCGGAATCCTGCGTTATAACGTTCTGCGAAGTTTCTTCCCTCATCGCTGTTCAGATCCGCGACCAGTAATTGCAGCTGCTGATTGTCGAAATCATCTGCTATTGCGATTATATTGCCTCGTAGTTGAACGCAGATCGGACAGTTGGGGTCATGAATCTGCACCACAGCAGGTATTCCATTTCCGACCCGGCTGAGATCGTATACATCGGAGCTATTGTTGGAAAAACCGACTATGAGGAGAACAAGGGCAGATGCTCCTGCAAGCGTGGCACTTATGATAATTGCCAGCTTTCGATTGCGCCGTTTTACAGCTGCTCTGGCTACGGTACGCTTTCGAGCATTTCTTTTCAGCGGATTTCCCGATTTCCCAGATCCCATGTACCTGCCCCCAGGTTTGAATTCATCAATGATCACTTTACGTGATAAAAATACTATTTCATGGATCAAATGAAAAGGAATTATTCTCTATTGTGATGTTTCTCTGGTGCCCCTAAAACGGCTGATTTGGAATGAGCTTTTGCATACACAGAAAAGATTTATAAAGCTAAAAGATGTATTCAGAATACATCGGGGCCAAATCTAAGTATTAAAAGGCCTTATCCCAAATTATCAGCCGTTTTCGGGGCACTACAAAAATAACTTGATATTTTGTTTAAGCGTGCTATACTGTATATATACAAATAATACAGTAGGCACGGTAATAACAGATGAAGATTTTACTGAGCAACAGCTCACCTCACCCGATTTACGAGCAGATAACCCGGCAGATCGGAAATCTCATAGTGTCCGGAGAACTATCGCCGGGTGACGCGTTGCCATCGATCCGGGCGCTGGCCCGGGATTTGCAGGTCAGCATCATCACCGTGAAACGGGCATATGAAGAGATGGAAAAGGCCGGTCTTCTCGATACCGTAAGCGGAAAAGGCAGCTATGTAGCGGTTCGCAGCGACGAGTTCATTCGCGAACAGCAAAGACGCCGGGTGGAGGAGGGACTTTCCCTGGCGATCGAGCAAGGCCGAATTGCGGGAATGGAATATTCAGAGCTTGAGGAAACCCTCAGACTGCTCTGGGAGGAGAATATATGAAAGCGCTGGAAATCCGGGGCTTGACGAAGCGCTATCCCGGTTTCGTAATGGAAAATCTAAATCTCGAACTCGAGGAAGGATTCGTTCTCGGTTTATTAGGACCGAATGGTGCCGGGAAAACCACACTGCTGAAAGCGATCGCCGATCTGGTTCGCATAGACGGTGGTAGCGTTTTACTCTTCGGTCGGGACAGCCGGGATGATTTGAGGGCGGCCAAACAGCGGATGGCATTTGTACACGAGGAACACTATCTCTATGATGATCGGAGTCCCCGGCAGTTGGAGCGGATTCTGGCCCCGTTTTACGATAATTGGGATTCGCATCGCTATGCTGAACTTCTCGAGCGATTTTCCCTCGATTCATCTACGGTCTGTAAGAATTACTCAAAGGGGATGAAAACAAAATTGAGACTGGCAATCGCCTTCAGCCACAACGCGGAACTTATCCTCATGGATGAGCCGGCTTCCGGACTCGATCCCCTGGTGCGACGGGAGATTTTGGCCCTGATCGGGGAGGAGTTGGCACGGGAAAATCGGACGGTCATTTTTTCCAGCCATATAACCGAGGATCTCGATCGAATTTGCGATTTCGTGGCGATTATGGATGCTGGCAGTCTGCTCCTGCACGAATCAAAGGAAACCTTGCGAGAGTCCTGGACCATGGTTAAGGGTGGGGCTGATCTGGTAAACAGCGATGGAGCCGAACTGCTGACCGGTATTCAAATCAGCGAATACGGCTGCACCGCGCTTACTAATCAGAAGGCTGAGCTTCAAAAGCGTTATCCCGGTGATTTGGTGTTTGAACAACCTAGCTTGGGCGATCTTATGGTGCACATGATTGGAGGCCAATGATGAAGGCTTTGATTTTGAAAGATATCCGGATACAGATCCCCACTGTGGTTTTCGCCGCGACTTATCCGTTTTTCCTCCTTGGATTACTGGCAGTTATCGGAGGCGCGCCATTCGGGGCCCGTATGATTCTAATTCTCAGCAGCGTGGTTATGCCGTATATGGTGGTGATGGGGTCATTCAAAGAACTGAGGAACAAAACTGAGAATTTTATTCTCTCGCTTCCGATACTTCGGAAGGATATCGCGAATGGAAAGTTCCTGCTCCTTGGTATCTCTACGATTATTGCTGCTGGTATTTGTTTTCTTGCGATCGGAATATATGCGGGGCTTGCAGGATTGCCCGTTGGCAATATGGTTGGATTCAGAGATCTTTTGCCGATTGCATCGGTGGTCATGGTATTGAGTTTCCTTGTCCCGTTGTATTTTCGTTTCGGCTTCAATGCGATGAGGATGGCTCTGGTCAGCGTTATGATCCTGGGAGTGCTCCTACAGTTGGCCCTGGTAGTGACCAGCGAACTTGGGAACCGATCCGTATTTCAGATAATCGATGAGATTATCAGATGGCGCGGTGAAATCGGCTTTATTCGGTGGAATTTGAGCATATTTGTAGTCGGGGTGATCATTTTCTTAGTTTCCTTTTTAGCAAGTCATCGGATTCTTGCCTGCAAGGATTTTTAGCCGGCTGCGCTTTTCATGGCCTAAGAGGGGTGAATAATGGTATCTTCTGACAATGCGATTTGATCCCCTCTATCAACCTCACGCTTCGATGAGAAATCCTGTTTACGCCGCAGGCGGCGTAGTCGCCACCAGCCATCCTGCTGCGGCAGATATCGGGCTCGATGTTCTGAAAAATGGCGGTAACGCCGTGGATGCCGCTGTGGCCGCCGCCGCCGCCCTGGCGGTGCTCGAGCCCACATCCAATGGACTGGGCAGCGATTGTTTCGCCTTGATCCACGACGGTACGAAGCTGCACGGACTGAACGCCAGTGGCTGGAGTCCTCAGGCTCTGAGCGCAGATGCCCTGGCGGCTGCGGGAAAGACGGAGATATCGCCTTTTGGCTGGGATGCGGTAACGGTCCCGGGAGCCATAGCGGGGTGGGGAGAGCTGAGTAGACGATTCGGCTCAATGGATGCCGCAGCTCTTCTGGGCGGTCTCATCAGGCGTTTCCGCCACGGCATTCCGGTGCCGCCGACGGTGGCGGCTAATTGGCAAAGAGCTCTTGAAGCTTACCGCCTCCGACTGGCGGGAGACGACGGGAGGATTCCTGGGCATTTCCGGCACTGGTTTGACCATTTCGCACCTGACGGGCATACTCCGGCGAGCGGCGAGCGCTGGTCAAGTGAAGATCAGATTCGCACCCTGGAAATTCTCAGCAGCGAAGGTTTCGACAGTTTCTATCGCGGAACCCTTGCGGAGGAACTGTTGGCGTTTTCCCGGGAAACCGGTGGATATTTCAGTGCTGAGGATCTGGCGCAATATCAACCCGAATGGGTCGATCCCATATCGATTGATTACAAGGGATATAAGATCTGGGAGATCCCGCCCAACGGGCAGGGTATCACCGCGCTGATGGCCCTGGGCATGCTGAGCCAAGATGATCTGGCTGCCCCGGATTTCCCGGCGGATATCCATTTGGGAATCGAAGCGATAAAGCTGGCTTTCGCGGATACTCAAACCTATGTAAGTGATCCGGCCTGGATGAGCCGGTCAGCTGCCGACCTGCTGGATAGGAATTATTTGCGTAGTCGCAGAGATTTGATCGGAAGCGAAGCCCTGGATCCCTCACCGGGCACGCCGCCCCGGGGTGGAACGGTTTACCTGGCCACCGCCGACGCCAATGGCATGATGGTGAGCTTTATCCAGAGCAATTACATGGGTTTCGGCAGCGGGCTGGTGGTTCCCGGTACGGGGATCAGCTTGCAGAACCGGGGACATAATTTCACTCTGGAAGTGGGACACGAAAACAGGATGGAGGGACGCAAGCGGCCGTATCATACCATCATCCCGGGCTTTCTCACCCAGGGGGAGCGCGCCCTCGGACCCTTCGGGGTAATGGGGGGTTTTATGCAGCCCCAGGGGCACCTCCAGGTGGTTCAAAACCTCATCGACTATCATCTCAACCCGCAGGCAGCTTTGGACGCCCCGCGCTGGCAATGGCTGGAAGGCAGGCGGGTGATTCTCGAAGCGGATTTTCATCCTTCCCTTGCTGCTGAGATCCTGTCTCTT
>CAWZYW010000020.1:0-12275 GCA_963966255.1 uncultured Salinispira sp.
CGGCGGCAGCTTCGGTAAAACCCGAATCAATTTGCTGCCTTTCGCTGCGTGGCAGAGTGAAAAAACTGGGGACAGCGCTTTCGGAGTCTCCTGATGCAGCGATCGCGCCGGCGCCACCGTCCATTTGATTCGCAGGAGATGCTGAGGTTTCATCTTGTTCCTCATCTTGCGATTGAGGGGATCCCGGTAATTCGGATTCGGAGCTCACTGCTCGAGCGACGCGTATCAGCTCATCATTCACCTGGCGATCCAGCCGTTCGCGTTCGACGATGAGAGCGGTCTGCGCTATTTCAAAGGCTGCCAGGCGCTGAAGGCGGAAATCGTTGTACTGTTGATTCTGTTCCTGAACCAATTCGGTTTCAATTTTAAAAAGGCGCTCGTTAAACGACGGATGATCCTCTCCCAATTCTTCTACAAGTTCAGCCCGCGCTTCCTCATATGCTTGCTGGAATGCATTTTCAAGTTGCCTGGACTTTTCGATGAGGGCGAAGGAGAACTCGGAGACCACAAGACTCCTCCTTCGATCTATTTGCTCGAGCTGCAGGAGATAATCGCCTATCAGCCGATCAACCCGACTCAGACGCTGCAGGCTCTCGGCTTCCCTGGTGCGAAGAATTTCTCCCTCGGTGCTGCGGAGATCGCGATACTGGGCTTGCACTTCCTGGACACCGATTTGATACAGCCGATCGGCTAAAACCAGGCCGACCAGTGCTACGATGACCGAAGCAGTCACAATCATGGCGATCAGCCGAATTTCACCCCGGCTGCCCCGCCGTTTTGCCGGAGGCTGAATCGGGGTTTCTATCCTGCTTTCGTCAATTTCCTCTTTAACACGATACAGCAGCTTTTCCTTGATCAGCTGCAGGGGCTCAGTATTACTGATATACGCGGTTACCGAATCAGGGACATACTCATTTTCATGCGGCGGTATATCTTCTGAGGGCATATCTGGAATCATTTCTTCACCATTCATTGGTTTTTCAATTATAGTACAGTAAGGGATCAAAGACACTCGTCCGGGATGAAAATGGATTCGGGTTATAGCTGATGAAAATACAAACCAAACTCATCTATTCCACCATACCCCTGCTTATATCCGCACTACTGGTCAGCGCCCTCAGCAGCTCCACCCTTGCCCGGTCCGCAATCACCAGATTGAGTATTGAACAATTGGGATTTAAATCTGAGCAGCTGATGATCTATACGGAAAATCAATGGGAAACCCTGCTCGAATATGGTTACGATCAATCCGATTCATTTCGAAATGCCGCATTTCGAGCCGTGATTGCATATGCCCGTACCCTGTTGATCGGAGAAGGAGAAATGGTGGCCGTCCTCGGAGTAAATCGGGAGCCGTGGATTTTGCTCAACAATAACAACCCGGCCAGTGTTTCATCAGAAACGATGGATCTGGGAACCCTCGATCCAGGATTTCATCGTATTATTTTTCATGGAGAGCATTACTCAGTATTTGTACGGTTTTTTCCGCCCTTGGATCTCACCTTGATTTCTGGAGAAACTGAGGCCACCTTATCCGCTGAGCTCGATACCATAGCGGGTTTGAATGCAATTATCACCGGCTCCGCCGCTATTCTATTGATCCTGGTGCTGATATGGTTTTCGCGAATGCTTACCGACCCGCTTCGTTCGCTGCACCACGGCATTCTCACAATTTTAAACTCCAATGACTTCAGTAAGCGCGTGTCCATCAGCCATGATGATGAAATCGGAGACATTTCCCGATCACTGAATATTTTGAGCGGCGAACTGACCCGATCCTATTCGCGAATTAAGAACATTGCCATCCGGGAGGCTGAGGCTCGGATACAGGTAGCGGACCGGGAACAGGAAGCTTTGCTGGTCCTGGCAAAAGCGGCAGAGTATCGCGATCAGAATACCGGGGAGCATATTATCCGCGTAGGGTTGTATTCGAGATTATTGGCGAAAAAGCTGGGACTGAGCGAAGATGATTGCAATATTCTGTATTTTGCAGCGCCGCTGCATGACGTAGGGAAAATCGGAATTCCCGATCAAATCCTCAATAAACCGGGAAGTCTCGATGAAAGCGAATGGGCCATCATGAGGGAGCATACCCTTATCGGCCATCGGATTCTGAAGGGATCTCAAAGCCGCTATCTCCAGGCCGGTGCCGAGATCGCACTGAATCATCATGAACATTGGGACGGATCGGGTTACCCCCATGGCCTGAGCGGTTATGATATTCCCGTCTTCGCACGCATACTATCGGTAGTGGATATGTTTGATGCGCTATGTTCCCGAAGACCGTACAAGGGTCAATGGAGTTTCGATGACGCTTTTGCTGAAATACAACGCAATAAGGACACATTTTTTCAGGCGGAAATCGTAGGCCATTTTATTGAAAGTAAGCAGGAAATTCGAGAAATCTATCAGGCACACAATCACGAATTGATATAACGATTGAGTATGCTTTGCCGATACAGTTCTATTATTCTCGGCGGATATGAGGGATCGATATACAACATCGCATCAAGCGCCTCTAAAGCTGCTTCGGGATCACCCAGCATAAGATAGCTGTCCGCCAGATTTTTACAGGCCAGATCGTAGAACCGAGGGGCGGGAAAATCATCAATCACTGAGCTGAAGTATACAATCGCTTCGGATACATCGCCTGATTGCAGGGCAAGCTGGCCCAGTGAAAACAGGGCTTCTGAAACATGGACGGAATCAGGGCTCATCTCCAGAATATTCCGATAGATTTCAGCGGCGGAAGCCTTATCTCCGGCTATCCTCAGTTCCCGCGCCAGGATAATCTGGTAATCAAGACCGACTCGGGTGGATTCTGCGTCTGTGGTAATGATCTGCCAATCCCGGTGAAATTGCATCCGTTCAAACTGAAGCCACGCATCGACAGCGAGCAGGCCGCCGAACAGCAGGCTGCCGGCGGTAATCTGGAACGATATTCTGTTACTGTCCCTTCGCGGATTAATCATTTCGTACGCAATGCCGGTGGCCAACACCGTCGCAAAGAGGGGAATCGACAGTTCGACGCCCTCCAATAGCGCTTGCCGCGGATATCGTTGACGCAGCAACGGTGTACCTTCAGGAGAATACATCAGCTCATACTCACCCTGGGACAGAATCTGTACCCGCTTCTCCGAGATTTCGGTCGGCAAGACCGGATATTCTTCGGGGATAAGGAAAAACGTGCCATAGCCCTGCTCCTGAATTTCCCGGTGGCCGAAAAAAGATATGGGCTGATATCCAATCTTTTCGATAGTGACGATTTCCTCAAGGGTATCGAAAGGAATGACGAGAGGGGTGACTCCCAGCAATCGATTCTGATCGTCCAGAAGCGCAGCTCCCAAAGGGTCGCTGTGGATGAGTACCCGATCGACGGTGAATGCTGTATTCTGTCCGTAGAGGGGTACTCCCATCGGAATGAAACACGACACAAGGATCAGCAGGAGGAACCCTCGGTAGGATTGAGGGGAATAACGAACTAAAAGCCACTTCATTCCCTATCCCCAAAATATCCGATGCGGAAATATAAACCGGGCTGCAGCTGGATTTTCTGGTCCAACAGCAGACTCAGGCGAAATCCGAGGGCGGCAAAGGTGCCGGAATTGCCGGTTATTCCGTAACCGGCTGCGATCTGGAGCATTGGACGGGTAGCGAACACCGGTTGGCCCGCAAATTCATACCAGGAGAAATATTGCCCAAAGCCTCCCGCGGCATCGATAAACATCCTCCTGCCAGAATCGAAGGAGGCCAATGTCCTGCGAAGCGACGCCGAAACCCGCGGTTCCAGCGTAATGCCATCGTCAAAATATGACGGATCACGGGAAACCCCGTAGAGAAGCGCCATGGTGCCGTCGATCATCAGCTCCCAGTCTTGCAGCGGTTTCCAGATATCATCGAGATTCCACTGCCCCCAGAGGGCAAGTTCAAGTGGATATCTGAAGGGGATTTGACGATTATTCAGGTACGCGCGATACCCCCCTTCGATTCCCAGACTATACTGTTGAGCCCAGAGGTTCGGGGTAAAAACGACAAAGCACAACATCAGAAAAATGAGTCTCAAGCCGATCCGCTGCCGCGAGCCTGGAGTAGAACTGGTTTTAGAAATCATATTGGAGCGTTTCTGGAGTTCCGACCGTGACGATATTACCAGCCATATTCAGGTATTCGGTCAGCAGCCAATCGGATGATCGAGTAACCGAACTGATCCTGACTTCGTCCAGGACGGCGGGTACGCCGCTGCCACCCGATATGCTGTTGCCGATTGCCCATGGATTATCCAGATGCCCGGTAAGATTGCCGGAACCGGAAATTTGATCGGCAATGGAAGCGTGAAACGAGAAATTTCCGGCCATCCCGGGCATCACTCCCCGGGACATACGGACAATCGCCTGGCCTCCGGTCTGACCATTCCAGGAAATGGCGGTGTACACCCATTGATCTCGATCAAGGAAACTGTTTCTGCTGTACTTCAAGTTATCCCCGCTGGTGTATGCTTCAATGTAGTAGCGTTCCCCTCCCTGCAGGCGGAATTCGATTTTTTCCATATGGGCGATCCGCCGCCCGCTATATTCAGATGAATCGATGTCATCGAGCTTAACCCAGGCCGAGACGGTCATTTGTGAAAATTCCTGCGGGATTTTCTCCTCTGGAATAATAATGCCGCTGTCGGCGGAATCGATGCGGTATCCGGTTCCCACCACGGCAGCGATCGGGTTCGGGGCGAGGATGGTCCTGTTGTTCACCCCATCAAGATTCAGTTCGGGATCGTTGGAGACCGGCTTGCTATTGGTCAAAGCATTCCGTTGATATCGCGAAGAATCCGGAACGACATCACCTCCGGCGGATAGATGAAACACCGCCGCAAAATTCTCATCCCAGACCTCTCGGGATCGGGGGTTGTGCCGGGGATTGTCATTTCCGGCGTACAAGTATATGCGGACCGAAGCGGATTCAGGTGTGAGCAGGGGAACGCGCACCCAAATCAGGCTCTCACCGAGGGGGTTCCATTCATCGATTTCATGAGGGAGTACCGATTCTCCGTCGGCATCACGAAACTGCAGATCGTCTCCATCGACCGATAGAAAGCCAGTCGGGACATCGGATCGATGTAATCGTACCAACACTGGGAAATTGGATATTGGAGCAGACAGATAAGAGACATCGATATCTATCGGTACCCTGGTCTCCCAAATCAGACCCTGGGAGACCAGATAGTACTGTGCCTTCATTTGGTCCCAGATACCGCTTTGCGAGCATGAGGGTAATCCGGAAATGAGGAAAATCGAAATCAGGAGGATTACCGTTGCTTTTGTCATGAACCGCTGCATACCGTATACCATTATAGATCTAAGTATCGGCGATTTCCAAAACCCGGCATAGGCCAGAGGCTTTGTTTCTCAGCTGGTAACCGCTCCCTCGCTGGCCGAGCTGCACAGCCGCGCGAACTTCGCCAGGGCGCCCCGGGCGTATCCGTGGTCACGCTCGCTCCAGTCGGCAAGCCGGGCTTCAATCTCCTGAGGGGTTAGATCGACCGAAAGGGTTTTATCTTTCAGGCTGATGCTGACCATATCCCCTTCCCGCAGGGCCGCGATGGGACCTCTGGTCTGGGCCTCGGGGGTTATGTGCCCGACGATGAGGCCGTGGCTGCCCCCGGAGAAGCGGCCGTCGGTGAGCAGGGCCACCTTTCCCGCCAGCCCCTTGCCGGCGATGGCCGCAGTGGGAGCGAGCATCTCACGCATGCCGGGACCGCCCTTGGGGCCCTCATAGCGGATAACCACTACGTCTCCCTCCACGACCTGTCCCGAGAGGATGGCATCCAGGGCTGCTTTTTCGCCCTCGAACACCTTCGCCGGTCCCCGGTGCTCGGTTACCTTCAATCCGCAGGTTTTCAGGACCGCGCCTTCGGGAGCCAGATTGCCGAAGAGGATCGCGATGGGTCCGGTGGCTTTTTCGGGGGTGGCGAATGGCTTGATCACCGGCTGGCCTTCCAGCTTCACCTCCACATCCGCCAGGTTCTCCGCCACGGTTTTTCCGGTGACGGTCATGCAGTCGCCGTGGAGGAGTCCTTCGTCCAGAAGCATCTTCATCACCACCGGCACCCCGCCTGATGCATGCAGGTCCTCCATTACGTAGCGGCCGGCGGGCTTCATGTCGGTGAGCATGGGGGTGGTATCGTGGAAATGATTAAACTCCTCGATGCTCAATGGAACCTCGGCTTCCCGGGCCAGGGCGATCAGGTGAAGCACCGAGTTGGTGCTCCCCCCCAAAGCCATCACCGTCCGGATGGCGTTTTCGAATGCTTTCCGGGTCATGATGTCCCGGGGCACAATATCTTTCTCGATGAGATGAGCCAGGGCCCGGGCGCTTTCGCGCATGTGCTCGGCTTTAGCCCGGTCAACTGCCGGAATGCTGGCGCTGCCGGGGAGGCTCATACCGATGGCCTCCATGGCGGAAGCCATGGTGTTGGCGGTGTACATGCCCCCGCAGGCCCCGACGCCGGGGCAGGAGCTGCATTCGATGGCGTAGCGCTCCGCTTCGTCGATGGTCCCCGAGCTGTAGGCTCCCACAGCTTCGAATGCCGACACGATATCCACCGCCTTTCCCCGGTGCTTACCCGCCTTGATGGTGCCGCCGTAACAGAATATGGAAGGACGGTTCAAGCGGGCCATGGGCATAACCGTTCCGGGGATGGTCTTGTCGCAGCCGCCGATACCGAAGATACCGTCCAGGGCATGGCCCCGGACCACCAGTTCGATGACGTCGGCGATGGAATCCCGGGAGATCAGGCTGGCTTTCATGCCCTCGTGCCCCATGGCCTGGCCGTCGGTCACCACGAAGGTGTTGAATTTCATGGCCTTCATGCGGTTTTTGTTTATTTCATCCTTGGCGACCTGCGCCAGGGCATCGTGGTGGAAATTGCAGGGGCTGAGCTCGGCGCCGGCGGAGGCCAGGCCGATGAGCGGTTTTTCGAAATCATCATCTTCGAAACCGATGGCCCGCAGCATTGCCCGGTTGGGCATGCGCTCGATGCCCGCTGTCATGTCTCCGCTGTGTTTCGGGTTGAGCTTTTTTTCTGCCATGTAACGTTCTCCCGGTATAAGTATTCCTATAATAGTAATATATATTGAGTGCCCCGAAAACAGCTGATTTAAACGGAGGTCGAAATGAAGCCGCATCACAGCAGAAGCATCGGAACCGTGGCCCTCTTCGCCATCGCCAGCGGCACCATGATTTCCAGCGGAATTTTCATCCTCCCCGGGCTGGCCTATTCGCGGATCGGCCCCATGGTGATTCTGGCGTATGCCCTGGCCGGCCTGGTGGCCTTCTCAGCCAGTCTTGCACTGATCGAACTTTCCACAGCCATGCCCAAGGCCGGCGGGGATTATTTTTACATCACCCGGAGCCTCGGCCCGGGGATCGGCACGGTTATGGGCCTTTTAAGCTGGATCGCCCTGATGTTGAAAACCGCATTCGCCGTCTACGGTCTTTCGGAGCTTGCCTATGTGCTGCTTGGGGTCCCCCCGGTTGTCAGCGCCCTGGCTTTGACCGCGCTCTTTGTCCTCCTCAATCTTGCGGGCACCGGCGAAGCGGTAAAGCTTGAAATACTCCTGGTATTCGCCCTGCTGGCGATAATGCTCGCTTACATCGTCTCCGGCTTTTTCCGATGGGATGCGTCGAATTTCGCCCCAGAAGCCTGGCGGCCGGTAATCGATTCGGCCGGGGGGGAGATGGGAAGGGAAGGGCTTTTCCCCGGCTTTCTCGGGTCCGTTCGCCGGCTGTTTTCCAATGCGGCATTTGTATTCGTCAGTTTCGGAGGGCTTCTCAACGTGACCACCATGGCGGAGGAGGTCCGGGATCCCAAGCGGAGCATACCCCGGGCCATGATCCTGTCGGTTACGGTGATCAGTCTGGCCTATGTGGCCATGGTGGGCATTACCGCAGGACTCCTGTCCCCCGGCGCGTTCGCCGCATCGCTGACCCCCATTGCCGACGGGGCGGCGGCGGTCATCGGTTCTCCTGGTCTGATTATCGTCACCATTGCCTCGGCCCTGGCGTTTATAACCACCGGGAATGCCGGCCTCATGTCGGCCAGCAGATACCCGCTGGCAATGAGCCGGGACAATCTGCTGCCGCCGGAGATCGCGGCCACCGGTCGCCGGGATATTCCGACCCGGGCGATTCTGCTGACCGGCGCCGGCATTGCCGTTGCGGTGCTCATGCCCCTGGAAGCACTGGTACAGCTGGCCTCCACGGTGATTCTTCTGACATACCTGGCCATCAATGTCGCGGTAATAATTCTGCGGGAAAGCGGCATGCGCAACTATCGGCCACAGTTCCGGATTCCCGGCTATCCGGTCACCCCGGTGATCTCAATCGTGCTCATGGGTTATTTCCTCATCGAGATGGGCGTGGCCAGCCTGGAAGTGCTGCTGCTGTTCGGCGGAATCGGTCTGTTGATTTATCTGCTATACGGGAGGAAACGCAGCCGATACGAATACGCCGCGCTGCATCTCGCCAAGCGGATTATCGACCGGCAGATGCAGGACGAGGGTCTGGAATCCGAACTACGGGAAATCATTCGCAACCGGGAGGATCTGGCCACCGACCTCACCGATGAGCTGCTGGAACAGGCCATGTTTTTCGATATCGATCATCGTGAAACTCTTCACGGGGTGTTCCAGTACGCCGGGAGCAATCTGGCTCCATTTACCGGCATGCCTTCTGAAGAACTGAGCCGACAGCTGGAGGAGCGGGAGCGGCAGTATTCCACCGCGCTGAATGATTTCGTTGCCGTTCCCCATATGCTGGTGGCAGACGGTGATGATATCCGGCTTTGCGTAATACGATGCCGAGAGGGGCTGGATTTCGATGATCGCCACCGGAATATAAGAGCCCTGATTATCATCATCGGCTCGGAATCCCGCCGGGAGGATCATCTGAAAATTCTGTCGGGCATCGCCCACATCGTCAGACACCCGGACTTCGAAACCATGTGGCTCAATGCTCCGGGACCTCGGGAACTGAAGGATGAGCTGATTCTCCTGGACCGACGCCGGGTTGATATGTCCTGAACGGCGAACCGAAAGTGAACCCGCCGCGTACCGATGCATCCGCGGCGGGCCGTTGTATCAGTTCGAAAGAGCCCTCATCAGCTCGAGCATGGCAGGCGCCTCTCCCCAGATAACCGAGAAGAAGGACTCATCCAGATTTTCCTCGGCGGCATTTTCGATTTCCGAAAGCAGGGCCGATGCCTCATCGATCTGGCCGGCGGCCAGATGATAGAGAAACAGGTTCAGCCCGGCGACCGTTCTCAGCGGGGCTTCTTCCTTGTCGTTTTCCCAGATCGCGGTAAGGGGCTTAACCACCGTCGCGTCATTCGCCGGCTTATTATCCTTCAGGAGGTAATCGGCGATATTCACAACCAGGCCAGCCTCGGTCTGATCCGAACTGATCCGGTCGACCAGATCCGGGACTTCAAGGCCGTCGATGGGTGCGAGAACGCCGTCGTCGAAAAGCACATACACAAAACTCAGGTTGTCATCGAGGGAAATGAAACGGCCACGGCTGCGGTCGATGGTCCGGTTCGGCCCCTGGAGCACCGCGTTGCTCTGGATCATGACGAATCGCACTGCCCCGTCCTGACCTTCGCCTTCGATTTCCATCACGGTGGCCCGGATTTCCAGAGGCGTGCCGTCACGGAAGAAACCGTTGATGCTGAGCCGGCGATATAAGCCGTTCTCCTCTGCAGGGATATCGATAAATGCCGCCCGAAGAGCGGTTTCCTGAAGGTCGATATCATACTCGCCCACGAGATCCAGGGACGAGATCAGGGAATTCCAGGCGGATACCGCCATAAATGGCCGGATCGCCGGGGAAAAGACCGCCCCTTCAACCAGGGGCCGGGAAACCGAGAGGGTCTCGGGTTCTTCGGGGTTCGCATTCTCAGTCCGGGCGATGCCGTCGTAGGCATCGGCGATTCGACGCCGGATTTCGGGAATCATGGGGTCTTTGGCCGCCGCGGGATTCTGTGCCGCCTTCTGCAGAAGCATATTCTCCACATTCTCGTAGTAGAATGCCGCAA
This sequence comes from uncultured Salinispira sp., assembly GCA_963966255.1. GTDB lineage: Bacteria > Spirochaetota > Spirochaetia > DSM-27196 > Salinispiraceae > Salinispira. The sequence goes on from CAWZYW010000020.1 coordinate 10,085, forward strand.
GCCGGTAAAACTCCGGCGAGGAAGAGGGCTGCCCCCCGAGTTCGAATCCCCAGCCCAGATTATACGCGCTGATCGCGGCATACATGGGATTCGGCGCCTCCAGCTGACGGTAGATCTCCAGGGCCCGGAGAAACGAAGCCCGGGCCGCAATTACGTCCTGAGATGACATGATATTGATGGCGTTAAAATAGTAGGAGTCAGCCAGATTCGAGGGATCTGTGCCATGCATTTCATGATAGCGGATCGCCGCCTCGGTGGCCGTCACCGCATCCCGATAGCGCTGCTGATCATACAGTACGTCGGCGAGCAGCTGGAAATTCCGCCCCAGAACCCAGGCATTTTCATCCCCGCCGTTGTTTTCCAGTATTTCGATAGCCCGTTCCCGATTGGATACCGAGGCATCGTACTGGCGCATAAAGCGTTGACTGACAGCGATATAGCCGTAGGCATCGGCGAGTTCGAGATAATATGCAGCTTCGCCTCCGTCGGCTTCCATAAGCTCAACGGCTTCGGTAAAGGCATCGATGGATGCAGGATACTGTCCGCTCTGTCCATGAAGCTTGCCTTTTTCGAAGAGCAGTTCGAGAAGCAATTGTGGCGACTCGTCTTCAGAATCCCGATGATGCCCGATGGCGGAGTCGACCGCGAGAATAGCCGCTTCCCATTGGCCCATTTCGGCGTGGGCTGAAGAAAGCATCCATTCCATCAGAATCAGGGAACGGGAGAAGTCCGGGTAATCCCCCCGGTCCAACAGCAGGCTGATCTCGGGGACCAGCATGGTAACGACCCGGTTGAACTGCCCGACATTCATGGCCTGTTCCGCGGAATTGATGACCCGGCGATACTCATCCAGACGCTCCATTTCCGCTCCGGAGGGGCCGGTGGCGCAGGCCCCGAGAAACAGTACGGCCAGTAGAAGACCCGCGACAATCGATGCCCGGGGATAAAAACGTGACATAGCGTGCTCCTGTGGTTTTCGGTACAAAAACACCCTACCCTGAATGGATGCCCCGGGGCAAGTTCGGAGCTATTGCTCGGCGTCGTTTAGGTATAAACCGCGCAGGACTTCATATCGCTCGCGATTGAGTCCCATATCCGAATAGCCCAGGCGGGATTCGCTGCGAAAGTGGATAATCCCGTCCCGGTCATCGAAAAGGAACTCGGCATCGTCCTTGAATCGCATAAACGCGGTGGAAAAAACGATGTGAAGGTATCCGTCCTCCTCTCTGACGATGCGCGCATTCCCGTACAGCCGGGCCGCGCTGATGATGCGCTGACGGCTCTCCTCCCGGTTGCCCAGGTACGGCAGGGGCTCGACATAACGCTCGGGATCAGAGGTCTGGGATGAGACCGCATTCGGGCTTGCCGGGAGTTCCGCCAGACGCCCGTCCTCATAACCCAGGTTGGTGGGCACCCGGTTGTTTTTTACCAGCGCGGGGACGGGAAGGATCATAAGTACGGCGAGAACGAGATACCAGATATTCATATGCGGTCTCCTCATGGGTCCAATATCGACCTAGTGGGTTCATCGGTCAAGCTCGGCTGGAACATCCAGTGCTGAACCCCCCGGGTTCGGGCTTTAAATGTGCTGGAAGGCCGCGATAATTCTCAGGGCTTCTTTCTCAGCGAGGGAAATCAGCCGGTTGAAATCTTCGCGGGTTTCGCTATCCGCTCCCGATATCCGAAGCAGGCGATTGTCCCAGCGATACCAAAGACTGTGTATTGAGCGAACCCCCTCAGACTTCATGCGGCGCAGGTCCCGATCCAGATAAGCTTGCAGGTCTATGTGATTACCCTGGCCGGAGATGGCGTAGAATCCGTCGGGGAGCACCGCCAGCACCGCCCGGGCGAACCCCTGGCCGAGGGCGTCATCGGAACGGAACCCTCCGATCGATAATTCGTACGCACCGAGACGCAGGTTATAGCCCCGGCTTCGCAACTCCCTGCGCATGGCTACAATCTCGCTGCGGATCAGGGCGATCTGCTCACTGTCGTTTTTCCGGAGCTGAAGCTCATGCCGCCAATCGCGCAGACGGGGTTCATACTGGGAGAACAGCGGGGTGCGGCTGAGGAACCGATCAGTATCGTACAGGAGCTTCCAGACGCTGGTGAAGCGTTCCTGCAAATCATCCCTGAATTGATCCTGTCTCTTATACACATCTCCGAGCCCACGAGACCGAGGCTGATCTCG
>CAWZYW010000021.1:0-12059 GCA_963966255.1 uncultured Salinispira sp.
CACGTCCGGTTTGACGAGGGGGGCAGGCGCAAGCCTGCCTCTACTCTACCTTGAGGGGCGAGTGGAACTAACGATACAATTCAAAGGACAATGACGAACGGAGACAGAGCAAAAACGCGCACCAATCACGGCGAGCGGCTCAAGTCGTAGTTTTGTTTATTCAGGAATGGTGGGGTAGGTAAATGAATATTTTTGTGACCGGCTCATCAGGATTTGTAGGAAAAGTGCTATCAGCTCAGATAATAAATCACGGTCACAACGTCATATCCTATGATATCGCAGAAGGGTATGACCTGCTAAATAAAGCACAATTAGAAGATAGAATTCAAAATTCCCAAACAGTGATTCATTGCGCCTATGCCTCTCACCCCGATTCATTTGGTCAGGATATAAATATCAATCTACAGATGATGACAAACATCATCGACTGTTGCATTAAATATCAAATACCAAAGATGATCTTTCTTAGTAGTATGGATGTAACGGGATTGTTCAAAGGAGAAGGTGCTCCGCAATACTTTCCAATAGATGAATATCATCCGACTCAACCATCTACTAGCTATGGAATCCACAAATTATTATCAGAACAATTATGTGAACTCACGTCCAAGGCATTTCCAATTGAAATCGCAATTTTGCGACCGCCTGGGATCTGGAATGCTGAGACATATGAATTCATCACAATAATGAGAACTGAAAATCCAAAATATGAGTATGATCCGTTTTGGGAATATGGCGCTTTTATTGATGTTCGCGATCTTGTTGAATGTATCTCATTACTTGTATCTCAGAAATCCAGGAAAAATTTTTCAGTTTATAATATTGCTTCGAATGACATCACAACTTCCGGCAATACAACATTAGAATGGCTAAGAATTCTTCATCCAGATATTCCATGTCATAATGAGGAACAATATCTTCACAATCCATACTTAAGTCTGGTCAATACTTCAAACCTAAAGACTGACTTGGATTGGGAACCCCAATATACATGGGCCAAATATAGCAAAAAAATACGGGATCGATGAAAAAGATAACAAGCGCTTGGAGACCGATTCGCCTATTGTCATGAAAAAGGGTTTATCGCTGCGCTCGGCATTTTTCCCGCCAATTACGGCTCAGAGCTCAAGCAGTCGGAAGCCACTTGCATCCCAGCGGATGTACTACCGCTGAAGTATTGTTCGATCCGACCGGAGAGATTTCTGCACGACTCAATCAGGCCATTGATTGGCCCGATGTGAAAGGGCAGTACCTGATATCTTTTATGTACGGCCTTCGATATAAATATGCCGTTCCGGTCGGATCCCGTGATTCCCAGTTTTGTCTGCCATCCCGCTGGCGCCTCATAGCAAACATTTGCCATATGTCCGTCTCATGTACCCGTGTTACAATCGCCAGACATCAATCAATCGGAGTATCAATTGGCATGTTCCGCAGTGATTAAGAAAATTATATCGTTGTTCGTTTGCCTCATTCTGATGGGCATGAATTCCTTTGCCATCGATCTGGAATCCTTCGTCCATGATCACCAGGGGCAGATCATGCTGGATTTTGCTGAGCGCTATGAGAGTGATCAGGGCACCCACTTATCCGAAGGCGTGTTTATCAGGACCCCGGGGCCGGTCATGATCAATTCTCCGGTTTCCGGCCGGGTCATTTTCTATGGTACTGAGAATGTGAGCCCGCCGGGAGTGTTTGTCGAAGCTTATCCCCTGGATCAATATCAGCTCGATATCCCTTTGCTGATTCTTGAGACAGACCGCGGTGAGGGATTAATCCTTTACAACATCGAATCCACGCAGTTGCGAAGCGGGGACATGCTACTGGCCGGAGAGCCACTGGGGACCGTTGGCGATACCGAGTATCCGGGCTTTCACGCATTCCAATTTTCCGCATTTGCCATAGAGAATTTCGGGTCTGAGCTTTCGGTTGAGGATATGGCCGGGCTTTTTTGGCCCGATGCCTTTGAGATTTCCGAAGATGAACACAAGGGTGATATGGTTATTTTCAGTCCGGAACACCTGGACGATCATCGGCGGGATGAGATGTAACAGCGCTGCCGGAAAAATCTGCTTTACTCTTCGCATGTTCATTCATACCTTACCAATACGCTAATAAATAGTGAGGTTCCCATGCGAAGAATACTGGTTGCATTATTGCTCGTCCTGTCACTGTCGGTTTCCCTTTGGGCCCTTTCCGGAGAATACGGATCGCCTTCGGCTTCGGGGAGAATACTGCTTGCCTACGAGCCCACGCGCTTCAAGAATAACCTGGTGTCCGATATGGTTTCCATTCTGGAAGAACGGGGATTTTTCATCACTGTGGTGGATCATCAGGCCGGCGGGCTCGGCAACCTTTCCGCGGCGGACTTCGATGCGGTCTTTATTACCAACAGCGGCGCCACCGCCATGGTGCGGGTAGAGGTGGTTGACTGGCTGGTGGAAAACGGAACAACCCCCGAAAACGTCTACGTCCACACCACTCAGATAACCGAATGGGAACCCCAGATAGAGGTCGATGGGGTTACTTCCGCTTCCTACAATAATCGCCGCCGAACCGGCGATCTGGCTCAGGAATATGCCCAGGTCGTGATGCGCATCGCCCAGGGGAACTGAAAATGAAAAAAGCCGCCTTGCCGATTATCGCGCTGCTGACTCCGGTGCCCGCCTGGTTTTTGTATTTCGGCAGCGATTTCAGCCATATCCTTGAGCCGTTTTCCCTCTCAATGTTCATCGGCCTGGCGGCATACAGTTACTTTCTGGTTACCCTGTTCATTTCCAGCCGGATACGGATTTTCGATCGGATTTACGGCCATGACCGGGTGATGAAGTTCCACAGCTACCTGGCTATTACCAGTGTGGTTCTTGCCATCGCCCATCGTCAGGTCAAGATCATGGTTTTCCCCTTCACCACGCTCCAGGTCATCTTCGGCGTCGCAGCCCTGCTGATTATTGTGGCCATATCGGGAATTACGATCCTGGTAATGGTTCCCAATATCATCCATCGGATTCGGGTTATGGATCGCTTCCGGCGCTTCGCAAACCGCTCCATGAAACTCGATTACAGCGTTCTGAAGATTGTCCACAATTTCCTCGTCCTTGCGGTATTGAGCGCTTCCATCCACGTGTTCCTTGCATCGAGCACCCAGGAAACCTGGACGAGAATGATCTATATCGCCGGTCTTGCCGTCATCGCCCTGGGCAGCTGGGTGCGGCACAAGATCATCAGGCCGATGCGAAACCGCCGGAATGGCTACACAATCGGCGAGATCATCCGGCATTCTGCTGATGTCACCGAAGTGCGGGTCGCTCCCCCCGCAAGGGGAAACGGCTCAGAACGAGCATCTGGCGGGATTATGAAATACCGGGCCGGACAGTTCGGGTTTTTCAGCTTCCCCGGCTCGCCTCTTGGCAAAGAGGAGCATCCCTATACCTTTTCATCTTCTCCCTCGGATGGGCAGCTCGGTTTCACCGCGAAGAATCTTGGTGATTTTTCCTCCCGGCTGGGCGAACTGTCCGTCGGGGATCCGGTAGCGGTGGACGGCCCCTACGGGGTTTTCACTCCGGTGCCCCGCGAAGGGAAGAAGCTGGTGTTTATTGCTGGCGGCATCGGAATAACTCCATTTATTTCCATCCTCCGCGACATCGCCGCCGGGAACGCCGATGCGGATATCATGCTTCTCTGGGCGGTGAGAACCCCCGGCGATGCGGTGTATCACGAGTTGCTGACCGGCCTGGAAGAAAAAATCAGGGGTTTCGTGTATATCCCGTTGTACTCCGATGAAATGCCGGAAGAACTGAGCGGACAGATGCGAAAAGGATTCGTAGATGAATCCGCCATACGCGAAACCGTGGGGTCTGACATATCCCGGGCCTCGGTGTATTTTTGCGGCCCTCCGGCCATGCGCCTGGCCCTGTTTCCCGCTCTCAAACGGCTCGGGGTGAAGAGGGCGAATATCCACTTCGAACAGTTCAGCCTCTAAAGACCTTCCTGATCACTTGTGCGATACTGATCGGTATGAATCCTGACCGCCCATCGCGGTCTGTTCAAACGAAGCAGGATCAAACATGAACCTTCCGGAAGACGCTAAGACTTTCATACAGAATCACTATCCCCAGGCGGAAGTCGTCATCCTGGCGGGAAGTTTCGTGAGGGGCGAAGAAACCTCAAGCTCCGATTTCGATATCGTGATCATCGATCAGAGTATCAAAAGCAGTTTCCGCGAGACTCATCGCCAGAATGGGAGAATCATCGAGGTATTCGTTCACTCATACGATTCCTGCCTGCAGTGGTTCGATAAAGATCTGGACCGCAAGAAGCCGTCCCTCCAGAATATGGTTATGGAAGGCGTTCTGGTCGCGGGGAATGATGAGCTGCTGGCGGAACTCAAAGCTATCGCCATCAAGCAGATTCAAAATGGGCCCGCTCTATTTTCTCAAACTGAGCTTGAGGACCTGCGCTATCTCATAAGCGATGTGCTCGATGATTTGATCGGATCCGAAGCGTCTGAAGAGTGGATATTTATCGCCAATGACCTGGTCCCCCCGGTTTTGAAGCTGGATATTGTCATGAGAGGTCACTGGCTGGCAAGCGGGAAGCGCATCCCCCGGCATTACGAGGCGATCAACCGCCGCGGGTTTAAAAGCCTGGTTGCCGCCTTACATTGTCTGTATTCTAAGGCATCAAAGAAAGAACTGATCGGGTGGGCTTATGACATCCTGAATCAGTACGGCGGGCGTCTGGACCAGGGATACTGCCGCGGGAAAACCGGTAGGCAACAGGACATTAATAATGAGGAACAAAAATGAACATTGAAGATTTCCAGGGCATGGTAAAACGTCAGCTCATTGGGGCGCTGTTGACCCTCGGCCAGAGCATCGAATCGGCGGGGGAAGAGGAATGGGGTGTCGAGCACGTCGACGGGACGGTCAGCCAGGTGGTTCATCACACCCTGTTTTACGCCGACATGTATATGAATCCCAGTCCCGAGGGCTTTGAACAGCAGCAGTTCCACCGGGATCATCCGGATTTTTTCCAGGACTATCAGGAAAAGCGGGACGAAATCCCCTCGAGATTCTATTCCCGCAAGACCTCCCTGGACTACCTGGAGTTCTGCATCGAAAAGGCGGAGCGGGCCACCGCCGCAGAGACCGAAGAGTCCCTGGCCGGTCCCTCGGGCTTCCACTGGTACCCCTGCACCCGGGCGGAGATGTACCTCATTAATATCCGCCACATTCAGCACCATGCCGCCCAGCTTGGCCTGCGGCGTCAGATCCTCGGCGAAGAGCCGCTGAAATGGGTCAGCGGGCTGCGCGGCCGCTCATAGGATTCCCTGAGGGATTCAGCTTGCATGGGGTAAATATACTGCCTTTGTATGTTGAGTGCTTAGACTCGGCTGATAATCTTCCCGGCCCAGGTCAGCGCCTGTTCTGCCAGATCCATGGCTTCCTGAGCATCCTCTTCGCCCCATTGAAGGGCGCTTTAGGCATTTGAGGGACTCATTGCATACTCCCGTACAGCACCCGGCCTTCGGCGGCTATCAGCTCTGCAATGCCGCCCCGGTTTTTCCGATGGGTGAACTCTTCGGCGGTATAAAACAGCAGATCCCTGGGCCAGATGCTGTTATCCCGGTTCATGGATCGGTATATCCCCTTCCGCCCCTCCATCAGACTGGTCTCATCTGCATATATAATCGCCAGATCGATGTCCGAAGCGCGGTTCATTTCGCCCCTGGCCGCCGATCCGAAAAGGATCAGCGCGGCAGGCTCAGTGATCGACAATATCCAGTCCATCGTCGCGTCTACCAGTTGCTGAGTTTCCTGTTCGCTGATTTTCTGCGGATAAAGCAATCCCATATGATTTAAACTGTAGGCCGCCGGTCCGTGATGGTCAAGGGAGTAAGGTTCCCGTCTGCACCGCTTCTACCAGCGCACCACCTCCGGGTACTCCAGGTGGGGGAAGCGCAGGTCGCTTTCGTCGCACTGGTGTTCCTTGGCGCCCCGGGCCAGCTGCTCGGCGTACATCTGGTGCTTTGGCTCGAACAGGAACTCAGCCAGGCGTTTGGTCACACTGTTGATTTTCTTCACCCGGGATTCCCGGCTCAGCTTCAACCAGTCGATATTCTGTTCGTCCACGAAGGGGTCTTTGATCCGATGGATGCCGTGGTAGTTCGTCAGGACCTGCTTTCTGAAGCGGGCCATGGATTGGGTGCTCAGCGCCGAGGCCACCGCATCGTAGAACGCGGACTGGAAGAGACGGATCACCGCTATGTGCCGGTCTCCCATGACCTTGGGATCGGAGGCGGGATAGTAGCGCGTGGAGCTGGATGCGAGCTTGTCCATCCGAAGGTCGATGAGATCGTTGAGGGCCATGGCGTTGAGGATCATCTCCGGGTAGAGGATGTTGCAGGAGTAGTAAACGTTCTCCCGGGGAAAGCGTTCTTCGTGGAAGCGCATGTGGATCTCTTCGATGCCGTTTTCCTCGACGAAGACCTCCCGGTCGCCCATGGCGGCATGGCGGATGTCGTAGCACATACCCAGGACCCGGGTCGAAATATTCATATACGGCAGGGTTTTTCGGTTTAAGTCCTCATCCATATCGCTGACGGTCAGGGCATAGATGGCATCGACCACCGCATCCAGATCATTGAAGTCGCCGGAAATACTCACGCCGGTGAGCTGCTCGGTGTTTTTGATTCTGATCATATTTGATTATCTCACGGATCTGACGAGCTGAAGTTCTTCTTCTTGTATTATTATGGTTATTCGATTATCTGCCAAAATGTTAAACTCCTGTTTGCAAGATCCTAAACCAGACGCATCGGGCAGGCAACATCAGTGTCATTCTGATGAAACATACGGAGATCAGTATCAGTCCTGCCATGTTTGCAGCCGGCGGTTTCAAGCTACGGTTAAGGACGCCCCCCCGTTCCGCAGTTTTTACGTCTATCTTTCCTAATGGTGGCGTTTATATCAGACTTGTGATATCATTGATATCACATTGCATCAGGGGAGAAATGCCATGCCGTCTATAGTCATACGAAATATCCCTGAGCGCACGAAACAGGCGCTGAAAGAATTAAGTGCCAGCCACGGTATCTCCATGGAAGAAGAGGCCCGGCGGATTATCACTGCCGCCGTGACCGGTGGCGATGAGGATCAACGAGGCCTTGCCGATCGTATTCGAATGCGATACGTCGATGAAGATGATCCGATACTTATACTCCCGAGTCGCGATGATGCCCCTCGCAGCGCCGATATGAGCTGAACGTGTATATCCTCGACACTAATATTATTTCGGAACTCATGAAGCCCCGGCACCGGTCCCCTTCCGAGGCGGTGCTGACCTGGGTGAATGAACAGCGGATTGCTGATCTGTATATCACCGCAATAAACCATGCGGAGATCCTCTTCGGACTCCAGCGGCTTGATGATGGAAGCAGGAAGCGTTCTCTGATCCATCGTTATCTCCTGATGTTGCAATCCGAGTTTTCCCGCCGCTGTCTGGATTTTACTTCCTCAACTGCAGAACATTATGCTGTGATCTGTGCGGACGCCGAAGCTTCGGGTCGGAGAATTCCCATGGCCGATGCCATGATCGCTTCCATTGCGGTGGAACACAATGCGGTTCTGGTGACCAGGAACATCGCAGATTTCGAGGGGACCGGCATCGACCTGTTGAATCCGTTTATTGGGAGTACCGGCGGTGGGAGGAGATAATGCTTTTGGTTCGGATCGGTCCTGGAACTTGATTTTTCAGGTTCGCGGGCAGCAGGCTTTCACCGTCCTCAGTAATGATTCCGAAAAAGCCGCCTTCCAGATCCATGTAGATAACCGTACCCCTGTATACCTTCTCCCGAAAGGACAAGGTCATCTCCGGAATTGGTAACCCTGCTCCGGACCGATTAAGCTATTTATAGAGGATATTGCGATGAACAAACTCCGACCCTATTTATGGTTCGATAAAGGCAAAGCGAAGCAAGCGGCTGAATTCTATTCGGCGATTTTTGAGGATGCCGAGATTCTCCAAGAGTTCACTATCGAGGACTCTCCCTCGGGAACCCTCACCGAGATCACTGTTCAACTGTTGGGACAGCAGATGACCTTCCTGGACGTGGGTCCGGAGTTCAAATTCACCGAAGCGATTTCGTTCATCATCGATTGCGATGGGCAGGACGAGGTGGACTACTACTGGGACAGGTTGACGGCCGATGGCGGAACCGGCGGCCAATGCGGATGGTTGAAGGACTGGTTCGGCCTGTCCTGGCAGATCGTACCGAAGCAGTTCTACGAACTGACGAAAAAGGATAAGTCGGGAAGGGTCATGGAAGCGATGCTCAGCATGAACAAGCTGATCATTGCGGATCTCGAGCGGGCTTATAATCAATCTTCCGAATAAAATGCCGTGATCTGAGCGAAGACATACTTCGCTTTTCATTCAACAGCCTAATTAACGGTTTCGAGGAACAGCGGTGAGGGAAGCTACAATACCGATCAAGCCAGCCCCATCATCCTGAGGACCGCGTCGCTGCTGAGGTTTTTCGCCACCGTAATTAAAATGATAGGATTACTCAGAAATATCTGCAAGGTCCCTGCCTGGCACAGCGCATTTTATACTGGGTGAGCCGCTAGCGATTCGCGAATCCGAGCATCAGGATAAACATGATCAGCAGCAGGGTCAGGATAGATGCTGAGACCAGGATAATTGCATCCGCTCGTTCAGGAAAAAGACGGGCGAGTGTTGCATATATGCCGATCCCAAGGATTCCGCCCGAAGTATTGGTGATGAGATCGCTTATATCGCTGGCGCCGATCGACAGGATGTATTGGAACAGCTCGATTGTGAAACTGATCAGGAAAATAATCGACAGTTTTCTTACCGCTGACAAGTCAAGGCTCTGAAGACTGAGGTATACGCCCAGCGGTATGAAGATCACTATGTTGTAAAGTATTTCCCGAAGGTCAACTGAACCGTTGGTGATAGACGACTGGGCAAAAGGAACCAGATTCACGTTTCGATAACTCGGTAAATCATCGAAGTAAAAGCTGCCTTTGAATAATAGTATCCAGAAAAGGAACGTAGCGTAAAAAACTGACAATGCTAATGCGATTCTCATAGTGTTTCTGCGATACATTGCCGGAGTATAGCATAAGCGGGAGCGTTTCCGGGCAGACGCCGAAGGCGGAATTTGCCACAGAGAGCGTCAAGCCTTATTCTTTAGCGTATGAGTCATAGATTTTCTTCGAGACGGCATACGCAGAAGGGGGAATAGTGAAAGACGCTGATTTGAAGCGATCGGGAAAAGTGAAAATAGTTTCGTTTTTTTTGCTGCTTACCCTCAGTGTTCCGTTTGCGCTGGCTTTCGGCGAAGTGGTGACCGGGGTTGCTGACCTGAGCGCTTATATCAAAGCGTTTGTCGGCGTCCCGCTGATATTTTTGATGATCTCCGCTGCGGTGAGCGCCACCCTGGTTTATCTTATCATCGGGAGATTGCGGGCAACCGGTAAATTCAAATGGCTGTTCGTCATTCGCTACGGTCTGCCGTTCTGGGGCTTGCTCAATAATTTGACCTACTCCGTGCTGCATCATTTGAATAGCGGATATGCAGCGAACCGTTCGATCCAGGTAATCGGAGCTATGTACTCTGCAGCGGTAGGATTGTTCTTCGGAATTTTGATGGTTGTAGGCACCACCGCCGAACTGGAGATGCTGATTCCAGAGGAACACCTCCGCTCGGCCAGGGTGCGGGGGGGGTATGACGTCAAAGCTCTTTCTCAGCGTGACCCTGGTGGTGACGGCGTTTTTGGTGGGAGCCATCGGAGTGACGCTGATGCCCATAAGCGCGGGCATGACGGTGCTCGAGGCCATACCCAGGATTATCGTAATCGCCGTGCCATTTCTCCTCATGACCCTGGTTCTGGTCATATTTCTATCGCGAATCATGACTCAGCCGCTGACCCGCTCGATGGGTAAAATACGGGCATTGACCGATAAGGACCTCAGCAGAGACCTCGAAGTGCCGGGGAGAGATGAGCTGGGCCAACTGTTTTTCAATCTGAATGAATTTATATCCGAGCTTCGGACGGTGATCGGGGAAGCCTCGGAAAACGCAGCCACCAACACCCGCCAAAGTAAAACCCTCGATGATCTGGTGGAACGGGAGAAAGAACTCCTGAACCGGATTCGGACGGAAATGGACAAGATCTTCGACGTCGTCACCGCCCTTACTGCGAACAGCGCGCTGACCTCCGGCGAAACCCGTTCGATGGCGGACGTCGCGACGGGCCTGAGAGAAAGCCTGGACACCCAGTCGGTCTCGGTGGAGGAAACCACCGCCGCCGCTGAGCAGATGCTGGCGAGCGCGAAGAACATCGCCGACATCGCCCGAGGCCGCAGAGGCGAAGCGTCTTCCCTGAACGACGTAACGATGGATAGTCAGGCCAATCTTAGCGGCAGCATACAAGCCATGGAAGAGGTCATGAACCAATTGAACAGCCTGTCCGAGATCAATAAGGTCATCGATTCGGTGGCCGCTCAGACGAACCTGCTGGCGATGAATGCAGCCATCGAGGCGGCCCATGCTGGAGACGCCGGCAGGGGCTTCAGCGTCGTCGCGGAAGAAATACGCAAGCTCGCCGAATCGACATCGGAAAACTCCCAAAATTCCACCTCATTCGTCAAAGGCGTCATCAAAAGCATAGAAGAGAGCGGTGCCAGCCTGGGCACCGTCGGGGATTCGTTCCAAAATGTAAAGCTGGTCGTCGAATCAGTCGTGAAGGGTTTGGAAGAAATCGCTTCTGCATCTCAGGAGATGGAAGAAAGCGCTAATCTCATTGTCAGGCGCATGCAGACCTTGCAGGAACTCAGCGATAAGGTGAATCAGGGAAGGAAAAACCTGGATGAGAGTCTGCGAGCCGTCGATGAAGCTTCGCGGTCCACCCAGGAAAATGCCGGATCAGTGCAGGCGGAAATACGCCTGATTCTCGATGACGTGAAAGAGCTCATGGAAATGGCCGGCTCCATAGGAGAGAACAGCGGCGATCTCCACAGAGAGGCGGTAAAGCTTACCGGACGCTTCGAGCAGTTTTCCCTCGGCTCAGAGATTGAACCCGAATAGCCACTCTTTCGTTCCCGCGTTTCATCGGACCCATCGGCGCGTTCACGGATTTTGACGGTGAACGAGGATTTCCAGAAGGTCGCCAAAGGGCATGGGCTTGTGGAAGTAAAACCCCTGGATTTCGCCGCAGCCCCGGTTCCGCAGGTAATCGAATTGTTCCTTCGTTTCGACCCCTTCGGCGATCACCGAGTAGCCCATATTCTTCGAGAGCTCGATGATAAAGCCGATGATGGCCGAGGAGGTGTCGCCCTGCTCGAGGTCCATCACGAATTGCCGATCGATCTTGATGCGGTCGAAGGGGAGCTGGGAGAGCCGGCTCAGCGATGAGTACTGGGTGCCGAAATCATCAATTGAGAGGGATACGCCGAATTTGCGAAGCTCGGCGATGGTCTCGATTATGGGCTGCTGCTGTCCCATTGCGATGCTCTCGGTGATTTCGAACTCGAGCATTTCCGGCCTGAGATCGTAGCGTTCCAGGGTGCTGCGGATGTGAGGCAGGAGGGCGTCGGCCAGGAACTGCTTGAGCGACAGGTTGATGGCCATGCGAATGCCCCGGTGGCCCGCATCGATTAATGCCCGCAGGTCGCGGCAAGCGGTATCGATCACCCAGTTTCCGATGGGATGGATGAGGTCGCTCTGTTCGGCGTGGGAGATGAATTGCCCCGGAGGTATCATGCCTTTCTCGGGATGCTGCCAGCGTATCAGCGCTTCCAGGCCGATGATGCCGGTGGTTTCGCTGAGCACCTGGGGCTGATAATGGAGCAGCAGCTCATCCCGTTCGATTGCCTCATAGAGCTCGTTGGTCAGCAGCACCTTGTTTCCCGAATCGCTTTCCAGGGTCTCGGAATAATTCACATGGCCGTTGCGCCCCAGCTCCTTGGCCCGGTACATGGCGATATCGGCTTTTTTTATGAGATCTTCCTCGCTCTGCGCATCGGTGGGA
>CAWZYW010000022.1:0-11688 GCA_963966255.1 uncultured Salinispira sp.
CGGCTGGATAGCGATGCGGCCTTCCTTTTCCCATTTGTCCTGACGGTGAACCCGGACGATATTCCGGTCGACGGAAAAACTCAGGTGTTCAGCCTTTTGCTCGGCATTTTTGTATACATCGATAAGACCCCGCAGTTCCTGGGAAGCATCGAGAGCATGTGAGAACTGCAGTTCGACATAGCTCGCGTCATCATTGCGGGCGCTCACTGAGAGCAGGGTCAGCTGATCCCCTGAAGGCAGCTCCCTTGCCAGGGGGCCGCTCTCCGGAGATAGGGCGCTTTGCGGAATTTCCAGGGCGATCTGCCCGGGAGTATCATCCAAAGAAAAGACTTCGCTGATCAGAACGAATTCCGTCGGACCTCCGTCTTCGGTTACTTCGAAATCACGCGATCGGCGCCCGAGCTTCAACCCGATCTGGTTGTACAGAGCCTGGAGGGAAACTGCCTCGCTGGAGGATATCTCAGCCCGGAACTGGTAGGCATTTTCGTCGATGGCGATGATCTGCGTGTGTTCAACGGCGAACTGTACCGTGCTTGCCACGACTTCGAAACTGAATGCGGCTCCGGTAATGGCTTCAAGATCGCCCTCGAGCCCCGCAGGATCGAAACGCACCTGATAGCGCTTTCCTTCTGTAAGCGCTTCATCGGGAGTAAACAGCACCGTAGAGCCATTCTGCCAACTCACCTCCCCGCTCACCCTGGGAGAGAACGCGAATGGATTTCCCTCCGGCGGTGGACTGTCCGCGTCGTACACGGCTTTAGAGAAGACGACCATCACCGGCGAGGTGGTGGCAATTTCTCCGAAGCTGTGAGCCTGAACAAAGAGCGGATCGGCTTCGATGCGATCGCCGGAAGTACTGCAGGCGCTGAAAAGGACCAGAGAAAGGAAGAGCCCGACGATTATTCGGACAAGGGGGGAACGGAGGTACATGCAAGACTCCATATTTTTCCGGTGCGGCACCGGAAAGCCGGTACGGTACACTGAGCCGGCCGCCGATGCTCCGACGACCGACTCCTGTCTGGTATGGATGCTCTATTGCTTAGTCGCTTACGGCGCCTGGATAAATGCCCCG
The DNA here is from genome assembly GCA_963966255.1 of uncultured Salinispira sp. Classification (GTDB taxonomy): domain Bacteria; phylum Spirochaetota; class Spirochaetia; order DSM-27196; family Salinispiraceae; genus Salinispira. The sequence continues at coordinate 1,073 of CAWZYW010000022.1, forward strand.
AATACCCAGCCCTCCAGGGGTGAGGATACCCGGTACCAGTACTCCTCGACATCACCGATGGTATCCAGGGCTTCGGTTCGCATATCGATGGTGATCTCTTCTCCTGGCGCCAGCTGACCTACCAAGTCTCCGGAAACTGAGGGAGTGGCCCGGACATTGAGATTCCGACTGGCATCGGGATTCACCAGGAACACGCTGGTGGGAATGGGTGTGGTGGCCACATCCACATCGGCGGCCTGTGATGCATTGTCCGCCGCGGAAGAAACTGTCGGCTCGAATTCCTGGAGAGCCTCAAGCACTACGTCATTGAACACCGAGGAGGGAAATTCATCCCGGGCGGTTTTGAGCAGTTCTTCCTTTACGGTGGCGTTATCGGCATTTATCACCAGGGCCTTGTAGAGCAGGATTGAGGTGAACCAGTCCGGCTCACGAAGGGAGACGAATTCTTTTTTTACCCAGGTGGGACCGTGCCGGGATCCGTTTACGGCGTCGTAGCCTGCGATCTGGTAAAATCCGTTGTCCTCTTCGGGATGAACGGCCACCAGCAGGCGCTCGGGGACGATCCGGGAGGTCGCCTTGTCGAGCTCCGGTTCGGAGTACTCAATGGCGCCTTCATCGATGATTACTCCCAAAACGCCTTCGGCGAAGATATAGTAGCCGAAAACGTATCCTTCCCCGAAATCTTCGGTTCGGACCTTGGCGTAGGGAATGTTATCGACCTCGATCACTTCGTCGAGGAATACGATTTCCTCTCCCATATCCAGCCGGTCACCGGTGCGCTCCATAGCGCCTTCGGAAGTCTGCTCGAACATGCTCAGATTATTCACAGGGTTTACGCTTGGATATTCAGTTACCTCGGGAATCTCAGGAAGCTCTTCCTGGGGGGCGTCGCAGCCGATCATAATCAGGGCGAGGGCTGCGATTAGGATCAGCAGGGGGTACATCTTTTGCTTCATTTCAGGTCTCCTGTAGGCTGTTTTCCCGTATCATATTAAAGGGAATGGCTATATTAATCACTAGAAAGTCCGAGAATCCTATTCCCACTCTATAGTCGCCGGCGGCTTGCTGCTGATGTCATAGGATACCCGGCCGATATGGGGAACTTTATTGGTAATGATGCTTGATATTTCCAGCAGATCCTTCATCTCGAAGGGGTACACGTCGGCGGTCATCCCATCCCTGCTCACGATGGCCCGAAGGGCGCAGACATAACCGTACTCCCTGGCGTCTCCGGTGACCCCCACCGAGCGCACCGGCAGCAGCACCACGAAGGCCTGCCAGATCTCATCGTAGAGTCCGCGGCGCTTGAGCTCCTCGATAAAAATCGCATCGGCCTCCCGTAGCACCTCGAGCTTCTCCCGGGTTATGTCGCCGATGATCCGCACCGCCAGGCCGGGGCCCGGGAATGGATGGCGGGCGACCACCTGAGGATCAATTCCAATCTCAATGCCGAGTGCCCGGACCTCATCCTTGTAGAGCCGGGCCAGCGGTTCGACGATGAGACCGGCCGCCCGCTTTTTCTCAACCAGGGGGCTTCTCACATTGTGATGGCTTTTTATCACCTTCGCTTTATTACCGACTCCCTTGCCGGATTCGATCATATCGGTGTACAGCGTCCCCTGTGCCAGCAGGGCATTGTCGATGCCCAGGCGGGAAACCTCCCGCTCCTGAACTTGGATAAACATATCACCGATGATCTCCCGCTTCTTCTCGGGATCCGAAATTCCCTCCAGGGGAATCAGGAAATCATCTTCGGCATGGATAATGTGCAGGTTTTCCGCCCCCAGGGCTTCAAGAGTACGGGTTACCTGGACGGATTCGTCCTTGCGCATGAGCCCCGTATCGATATACATCAGATGAACCTGGGAATGAGGCAGGCTTTTCAGGAGCATACCTCCCACCACCGTGGAATCCACGCCGCCGGAAATCAGCAGGAGCACCGGCCGACCGCCCGCCCGCTCGCGCAGGTCCCGGGCTGCTTCTTCCATATACGCGCTCATGTTCCAGCCGGCATCGCATCCGCAGATATCAACGGCGAAATTCTTCAGGATATCGCTGCCGTACTCGCAGTGGCTGACCTCGGGGTGAAACTGCAGCCCGAATATCGGCTTCGATTCGTGGGCTATGGCCGCCGGATGATGATTCTCGCTTTCGGCGATGACCGAGAAACCGGGAGCCGGCGTATCGATGCTGTCGCCATGGCTCATCCAGCTGACGAAATTCTCGGGAATCCCGGAAAACAGCGGCGACGGGCTGCGGAATGCGATGCGGTTCCGGCCGAACTCCCGGGTATCTTTGCGCTCAACCCCCCCGCCGAGATCCCGGGTGATACGCTGCAGGCCGTAGCAGATGCCGAGCACCGGCCGGCCGTCATCAAGGTAGGTCCTGTCCAGCCGGGGCGCATTGGCGTCGTATACCGATTCGGGACTGCCCGAGAAGATAAACCCCTTCACAGAGTCCGGGTCGATGCTGTCCGGCAGTTCGCTCAGCAGCAGGTCGCCGGGGACGATTTCGCTGTATACGCCGATCTCCCGAATCCTCCGGGCGATGAGCTGGGCGGTCTGACCGCCGAAATCGAGGATCAGTATTCGGTCCATAGTTCCCTTCGGATAATTATCTGGTTTCGTTCGGGGCCCACGCTCACCACGGTGATGGGGGTTTCGCAGTACTCTTCAATGAATTCGATGTAACGCCTCGCCTCTTCGGGAAGCTGATCGTACTCGGTAATTCCGCTGATATCACGCTTCCACCCCGGAAAGGTTTTTATCACCGGACCGGCGTTGGTAAGGGCGTCGATGCTCGCGGGAAACTCATCGGTCTGGGTTCCGTCGATATCGTAAGCGGTACAGGCGCTGACCTCGTCGAAGCCGTCGTAGATGTCCAGCTTGGTGAGCACCAGCCCGTCGATCCCGTTTGCCCGGCATGCGTACTTGAGAGCCACCAGATCCAGATATCCGCAGCGGCGCTTGCGTCCGGTGGTGACGCCGAACTCCTTGCCGATGGTCTGTATCTGCTCTCCCAGCTCACCGTCCCGCTCAGGCAGGAATTCCGAGGGAAAGGGGCCGTTACCCACACGGGTTGAGTAGGCCTTGAATACCCCCAGAACCCCGTCGATGTCCCGGGGTCCGATCCCCGCCCCCAGGCTTGCTCCAGCCGCAGCGGAGTAGCCCGAGCTGACGTAGGGATAGGTTCCCAGGTCCAGATCCAGCAGAGCGCCCTGGGCGCCTTCCATCAATACCCGTTCCGGTTTTTCCCGGTGCAGATAGGAGGTAATATCCACCATCATGTCGGAAAGCTGATCCCGGTACAGGTCCAGGAAGCGGTTTTCCTCATCGCTGAGCACTTCCTTCCAGCTGTCATCGAAAATATCCGCCAGGCGGATTCCGTCCCGGGCGGCCTTCTGACTGTAGGCAATGCCGATACCCCGGCCGGTGGTGCCGATGGGCCGCTTTCGTTCCTTGTCCAGACGCCGGTCCCGCTCCTTATATTCCGGAAACACGATGTGGGCCCGGCTGGAAATCAGCACCCGGCCTTTCCAGTCAATGCCCTGCTCCGAGAGGGTGTTGAGCTCGTCGAAAAGGCTTTCAGGATCGATGACCATGCCGGTGCCCAGGAGCACCGTGGTATCCGGGTAGAGAATCCCCGAGGGAACCAGGTGAACCGCGTACTTCTGTCCCTGATAGACCAGGGTGTGCCCGGCGTTGGCTCCGCCGCTGAAGCGGATGACCACGTCGGCGGCGGAAGCCATGTAGTCCACAATTCGACCCTTGCCTTCATCGCCCCACTGGGCGCCGATGACTACTAGATTCATAGTTGTTTCCTTAGCGAGAATAGTTGGGTGGTTCCTGGGTGATGGTCACGTCATGGGCGTGACTCTCCTTCAGGCCGGCAGCGGTTATCTTAATGAATTTCCCGTATTCCCGCAATTCGCCGATGGTCCGGCAGCCGGTGTACCCCATACCTTTCCGCAATCCGGTGACCAGCTGATACAAATAGGGCCGCAGTTCGCCTTTGAACGGAACCCGGCCTTCCACACCCTCGGGTACCACGTCATCGTCGGGATTCATCGAGTAACGGTCACCGCTGCCGCTTTTCACCGCGCCGATGGAACCCATGCCCCGGTAAGCTTTAAATATACGGCCTTCGTATATAATCTCCCGGCCGGGCGCCTCTTTCAGACCGGCGAACAGGCTGCCGATCATCACCACCGTGGATCCGGCGGCAATTGCCTTTGCGATGTCCCCCGAGTACTTGATTCCACCGTCGGCGATCACCGGCACTCCCCGCTTGGCCGCTTCCTCTGCAGCCCACTGCACCGCTGAAAACTGGGGCACGCCGATGCCCGCAACCACCCGGGTGGTGCAGATCGAGCCGGGACCCACTCCCACCTTTATGGCGTCGGCCCCGGCGTCTATCAGCAGCCGTGCGCCTTCGGCGGTGGCCACGTTGCCTCCCACCACCGGGATGTCCCAGTTTTTCTTGATATACGCAACCGCGTCGATGACTCCGCGGCTGGAACCATGGGCGGCGTCGATCACCACGAAGTCCGCGCGGGCCGCAACCAGCTTATCCAGCCGGCGGTCAATATCCGTCGGACCGACCGCGGCTCCCACGAGCAGCCGCCCGGCCGGATCCACCGCCGCATGGGGATAGTTGCGATGCTTCTCCATGTCCTTGACGGTGATCAGCCCGGTGAGTTTGCCGCCCTTGTCCACCACCGGAAGCTTCTCGATGCGGTGCTTGTCAAACTTCGCCTGGGCGCTTTCGATGTCGGGGGTTCCGGTCTCCACCACCGGATCGGGGGTCATCACCTCGGCCACCGTGCGTTCCATATCGGTGGCAAAGCGCATGTCCCGGCTGGTGATGATTCCCACCAGGATGTGCTTGTCATCCACCACCGGCAGCCCGGAAATACCCTGCTGCTCCATAATGGAGCGTACTTCGTCAAGGGTGGTTTCCCGGCGGACAGTCACCGGGTTCTCGATGACCCAGTTCAGGTAGCGCTTCACCCGGGCCACCTGGTCCGCCTGTTCGTCCGGTCCCAGATTGCGGTGAATAACGCCAACGCCGCCTTCGAGAGCCAGGGCGATGGCCAGACGGTCTTCGGTGACCGTATCCATGGCGGCGGACATCACCGGGACGTTGAGCCGTACGCCCGGGAATAGCTCGACGGAGACATCGGTATCCCCGGGCAGCACTTCGGAGTATCCGGGCTGCAGCAGTACATCGTCATAGCTGTAGGATTCGCGCATTTCCATGTTTTTCTCCTGTTCGCGCCTCTTAGCGCTTACTCGCGGGAGCCGAGGGTCGCCGCTCCAGTTCGTATTGGTAAATAAAAAGAGCCGGGCGCATCACCGCCCGGCTCTCAATTCAAGCCTTTCCGTTCCGCCGGCCCTCTGCGGCCAGGGAATTCGTCATTTCCCGCATCTTCGCGTCCCAGATCTGGGAGAGCTCCCGGGCCCGCTCGACGGTACGGCCGCGGTAACGCTCGGGGTTGCTAAAAAAGCCGTCGGCATCCCCGATGCCCACCGCAGCGAGACGGTCCGCGATCACCCCCCACACTTCCGGGTCGGCCTTCATGGCCTGATGCAGGCTGATCCCCTGCCGGTCGGCGTCGAGAGTGAGTTTGCGAATGATCTCATGGGCATCGGATTCCCCCTGACTGGACAGGAGGATGTAGGCCGGCTCGGCCAGCACCGACGAGCCCGCGCTGGCCAGATTTCGCTCCAGCCCCTGATTATTAACGCTCATGCCTTTGAGGATTTTAATCATCCGCTGTACCGCCGCGGAGAACCCCGCGATAAACTCGACGGTGAATCGCCCTGATGCGGAATTGCTCAAATCGCGCTGATGCTCGGAAATCTGATCCATGTACATGGTCATCACCCGCGGCGAAAACGCCTTCCAGAGGCTTTTTACGTGCTCGCAGTTCCAGGGGTTGCGTTTTTGGGGCATGGTGCTGGAGCCAACCTGGGTCGGTGAAAAATATTCCCTGACCTCATCGATTTCACTGCGCTGCAGATGCCGCAAATCATCGGCGAGATTTGCTATCACGCCGAAGGCCACGTTGAGTTCCAGAATCAGACGGAGAAGGTATTCCGGCTCCACCATCTGGGTTGAGTGATCCGACGGTTTCAGGCCCAGCATGCCCAGGCATTCGGCCTCAAATGCCAGAGGGTCAGGGTAGAGCATGCTGGTGGCGTTGTAACCCCCAACCGCCCCGGCGAGTTTTCCCCTCAGATCCCGGCTCCGCTCCTCGATTTCCAGCACCGACTTTCCCAGCCGGGAAACGTATTCGGCGAATGTATGGCCGAGGGTTATCGGTACGGCGAACTGACCATGGGTACGGCCTACCTGGGGGGTCTCGGCATGATCCCTGGCGAAGCGGATCAGTTCCCCCATGAGCTCATTGAGCTGGGGCAGAATAACCTGGCGGGTCACATCCCGCATTTTCATCGCGTTGGCGGTGTCGAGGATATCCACGCTGGTGGCACCCATATGGAGCAGGTGCCGGATCTCCTCCGGCAGCGACTTTTTCATCACATTCACCAGGGCCCGGATATTATGCTGGGTTTTTTCCTCCTCCCGATATACCTCATCGGGATCGAGTTCACCCGCCGCCCGGTCAAGCAGTTCTTCGAGATCCGCCGTCAATCGGGACTGAAACTTCAAATGGCTTTTCACCAGGGCCGCTTCCACCCGGGCGCAGTATCGCACCGACGCCGATTCGCTGATGTATTGCCTGAGATCCGAAAATAGCTCGTGATTCGATTGAAAATAACGGTGATCCAGGGGGGATATATTATCGAAGATGCTCTGCTGTTCCATGGGGCATATTCGCAAAATGCCCTTTTTTTGTCAAAGTGTTTTTCTCCTTCCTCTCTGGAAAATCATCAGCCTTTTGTGTACAACAGAACCATGACTGAATTTAATCGGGTTTTTTCCACGGGGCGCCGGCAAGGTACAGCGGCTCGCCGGGCTTTTATATATTCGAGCGGCCTCATTTTTTTCATGCTTGCAATCGCGACTTTGGCATCGTGCAGGCCCCCGGCGGTTCCCTTGGATACTCCGAGAGAACAAAGCGGGGTAATCATTCCGGTGGCAGCCAACGGCATCGAACTATTCGCGCCGATCAGCGAAGAAGAGAGCGGATATCTCGATGACGTGGAACTGACGCCGCGGGTGGATATTCCGGAACAGTATATTTCCCACGGCTACTTCGATCTGGTTCTCGACTTCGATGCTCCGGAGGAGCAGATCATCGCATTCAAGTTCCGGGACGGCCAGGATGACCGGATCGGTCTCCTTCTGGCTGACTATGATCCCCTCCGGGACGGTTACTTCATCAGCTGGCAAGGCCTCACCATGGCTACCAGCCTGAAGACCTTTGTGCTGTACACCGAGGATATCACCGGCGACCGACAGCAGGAAATCGTATTCATCGGCACCAATAATTCCGGCGAACAGACCCTGGACATATTCAAGCAGGCGCAGAGCAATGCGTACGGTCTGCAGTACCGTTCCATTATCAGCATCGAAGCCGACATCGAAGCCATCGTCAATGTGGTGGAACGCAATGAATTCTACAACAACGGCGAGCGCAACGGAGCGGCTTACACCATCTCCTCGGTTAATCAGGATCTTGAATCGGAGAATCCCCTGGACATGGTCCGGTCGGTGTATACCTGGCGCCCCGGAGAGGGACGTTATCTGCTCTCCTATACGGAAAACATTCCCGGAAGCCAGGTCGAAGAGGACCAGCTTGCGGAACTCTCATCGGGGAATGCCGATGACTACCTGCGATTCATCTCAGGCCCCTGGATCAAAGAGGGCAGCGATCAGTTGCTGTACATCTCCCAGATCACATCGTCGGTGCAGCTGGCCTTCGCGGAAAACCAGCAAAGCTATCTCATCATGGAAAACTGGATCAGCAGCCGGAATGGATGGCGCATGTCCATGAATCTCCGGAATGAGAATTTATCCCATGTCCGCCCCCGCCTGACCATCACCGTTCGGGATTTGAATTCCCTTGAGATGTCAATTACCCGCCCCGGCATCAGAGCCGGCGTGGATTTCGATTTCACCATGAACGAGATCTGGGGGGGCGTGTACACCCGGCTGCTCAACACCGAGGGACTGAACGCCCCGGAAGTTATGAGCTCCCGGGAAAACAAGGTCCTCTATCCGTACGGCGTCAATGGACTGTACCGCAGCGACAACAACTGGGAAATGTTTTTTTCCGCGCCGTTAATCACCTTCAGAACCCAGGATGAAGAGCGAAGCGGCGGTTAAGCCATTTACCGCATTAACGAGCAGACCATTCTCGAGATCAACTACCTGCGCCCGGGAGGAGCGGCTCCGGAAAAGCAGCAGTTCCTGCTTGAATTCGATGAAACCCGCGATGGCAATGAGCTCCGGCGGACCATCTTTCTCCAGGAAGCGGACCTGAGCACCTACGGCGCCATACCGGTTACCCAAGAGGTGATCAGGCTTGAGCAGACCATCGAATTGGAAGATGCGGAAGTCGGTGGTTGAGGCAGCGGGAAAGCACTCCGGCTTTCTATCGGGGATCCTCTATCAGGAACCCCTCAATGCCCCGTTCCTTCAACACCAGCAGGAGCCTGCGGGGATTCCGGAAGTTCTCGGTTCCTTCGAAGCGGGAATCGGCGGGATCGAGCAGGACCCTCCAGTTTGCCTGGCCGTCCGATGAAGAATCGGCGCCCGAATAAGCGAAGGCCGGGAGTCCCTCTTCCTCATCCAGGCGCTGAACCATTGCCCGGGCATTGGCCTCCCGAGAAAAACTCCCCAGCTGAATAAGGCCGGTGCTTCCGGAGACGATGGAGGGAGCATTTTCTGTGGATGCAGGCGGATCAGGAGATTCCGGAACCTCCGCGGCCAAAGCGGGGATCAACGACGGACCGGAGAGATCCAGCGAAAGAATGGCAGGATCGGGAAATGCGTCAGGCAGAGCCTCAGTATCCGGGTATGCGGCTACAATGGATTCCAGAATTTCATCGCCGGCGATATTCCTATCCCGTGCCCAGGTACTCCGGGTTAACTCCAGGAGAAGCCTGGCCGACCTGAGTACATAGTACCCGGGATCACCCCCCAAGCGTTCGGCAGTGATTCGCGATTTCAACAGGTCATACGCCGACTCGAACTGACCTTCGTCGATGAGGATACGGGCCAGCAGATAGAGTGCCTGAAAATATTGCTCGGATGCTGCCTGGGTCTGACCGCGCAGATAGCCCGAAAGACTGGATTTTGCCAATCCGGGTTCGCCCCTACGGTACTGCAATTCTGCGATCCAGAGCAGAAGAACCTGGTCGTCGATATATTCCCGCATCTGCAGCGCCAGTTCCAATGCGGAATCGAGTCGGTTTTCCAGCATCAGAAGCCTGGAGGCATTGTGAAGGATTTCCCGGGCCTTCGAGCGATCTTCGGCGGCAAGCAGATACCGGGGGACCAGATCGGGCACCCGGGCTTTTTGCGCTTCGGCGATCAATGATATGGAAAAGATATCATCGACATCATCGAGATCGAGGAATGAAGCGAAAACGTCGTTTCCGTCACCGGATCCGAGAAGGCTTTGCTGTCGCGCGTTTAGAAGCTCCCAATGAGGCAGGCTCTGCACCTCGATGCCCTGGGCGGTCACTCCGGTAGACAGCAGCGACAGCCACAGAAGAACAAGGGCAGCGCCATGTCGCTTTGCGGCGATGTGATCAGCTATCCTCGGGCTCCGCCGGAACATCCGGGAGAGGCTGAGCTTCCTTGTTCCGTTTTTTCCGGCGGGGTGTTTTTTTGCTTTTTTCAATCTTCTTTACCAGTTCCTTCTCTTTTCCATCGGCCGAGGCGGATAATTTTTTAGCCTGTTTTTTCTTGATCCTCAGCGTGGTCTGAACCGAATAAGGAATGGCAAACAGCGCGCCGGCGACGAAGGATATGCCGATGGTCAGGAGAACCGGTACGTTTTCGAACTCATGAAAACCCACTGATACATTCGAAGTGAAGCTCCAGTTGAATCCGATAAGAGCGATTATTATGAGGATAAAAAAGATTGCGAAGATCAGTTTCCAGGGCATGACCGCTCCTATGCTGTCGAATCAGTCGATCAGGAATCCGAAGATTTGCGACGGAAAATTGAATACACGGTAGTTCCCAGCTTCCAGATGCCGAATGCCAGAGTAGCGAGACCTGAGAACCCGAGGATGAAGCCGCCGATTCCGGAAAGCGCCGGAAGGGCGTTTAACAAAGTAACTCCGGCCACTCCGGCCAGGAGGTACGCCACCCCTTTCTGACGGGGGTACTTGCGGCCCACCCACCAGGCAACCCCGCCCAGGCCGGCGCTGATCAGCAATCCGGGCAAGGTCAGCGAACTGATTCCCCGCAGCAGGTAAATACCCGCCGAAGAAACCAGGGAAACCAGCCCCAGGGATGCCGAAGAAATCCGCTGAGCCTGGGTGGCCGGCGGGGCCAAAAGGCCCCTCACCCTGGACAATGACGTTTGCGCGCTTGGATCTTCCGGAGAATTATGTTGCTCCTGTGCGATTCCTCGCTGGTGCTATTCTTATGTAAGTAATGTATCACGCCCGAGGAGACCACGCAATTGGAATCAC
>CAWZYW010000023.1:0-11669 GCA_963966255.1 uncultured Salinispira sp.
TCATCGATCAAATGGTCACCGGCCGGGCGCTGGTCATCGGCGCCGCCGGCGGGGTGGGCAGCCTGGCGGTTCAGCGGCTGCTGCACGGGGGCTGGGAGGTCGATGCGGTATGCCGAGACGGTGCCCAGCGGGAGATGCTCGAGGGCCTGGGCTGCGGGAACTTCCTGCCCCGCCGGGGCTGGCGGGAGGAAGCAGCCGGGATGCAGTGGGAAGCCGTAGTCGACTGCCCGGGAATCCTGCACCGGGATTCGCCCAGGAGCCTATTGAAGCCCGGGGGCTGGTACGCCCCAGTGTACGTTCCCAACAACCTGATCCTCGGCAATATTCTTCGCCGGCCGGCCTGGTGGGTCTCCGGAAGAATGACAAGCATGTTCGTGGCGGCCCCCAGCGGAGGGCGGACCGAAGCCCTTTCCGCCTGCATCGACGCCGGCGGCATGAAGGCGGTGACCGACAGCATCTGGCCGGCCACCGAATCTGCCAAGGCCGTGACCAGGGCCATTGAGGGCCCGCTTTGCGGTAAGGTCATCATCGACTTCGAATAACTACCGGCGGTGAATCCGCTGGACGCCGGAGTTTCGTCGCAGTATGTTTTGGTTTGAAGACCAGACTCAAGAATTGCTTTCCGGAGAATCCCATGAAAAAACATATTTACGCGCTCATCGCGCTGCTCAGCTTCGCCGGTCCCTTCGCCATGAGCTTCGACCGGAAAGTGTACTTCATCCAGTACCTGCCTGCCATCGCAATTGCCACGCTCAGCATCGGCGCGCTGTACATCATCTGGGATGTATTCGTAACCCGGGCTGGCCACTGGCGGTTCAACGACGAGACGGTGGGAAGTTTCAGGATCGCCCACCTGCCGGTAGGGGAATGGCTCTTTTTCCTTCTGATCCCCTACCCGAGCATCTTTATATACGAAGTCGTAGCGGCGTATTTCCCGGCGACCCAGACCGCCCCGGACACCGGATTGGCCTGGCTTCATTTCGTTCTGGCAGGGCTGTTCACCCTTCTTGCCATTCCGGCGAGAAAACGGGGATACACCATGCTGGCCATGGTCTCTGCGGCCATTTATTTCGCCGCCTCGGGAATATTCACCCCGGGGGTCATCGCGGTTCCGGGATATTTGCTGTCGATGGGCCTGATATTTATAGCGTTTATCGTGATAAACGGACTGTATACCAGCATCCCGACCATCTTCTACTCAGACACAGCGATCCTGGGAATCCGTGCGGGGAGCATTCCCCTGGAGGATTTTGTGTACAACCTCAGTTACATCGGGCTGTCACTGACCGTGTATCTCGAGGCCAAGTTACTCCTGGGACTTTAGCATCTCCACCAGGGTGTCGCGGATCGTGGGCAGCATGAAATTGATGACCCGCGGATCGATCTCTTCGAGTTCGGATGATTGGAAAAACGCCTCATATTCATCCTGTGAAACCGACATGGAAACATCCTGGCTGAGCGCCTCGGTATCAACCCCTTCGATGCCCAGCCTATCCACTGCATAGGCCACCGCATCGGCAGGGGTCGCCGGAGGATCGCTGAGCATGGAGTTCCACAGATCCGCCAGCTCCCGGCCGTTCAGGGCTTCCAGTTCGGCGATGGCTTCTTCCCGTTCCAAACCGTAGCGCTCTAAAACCAGCATCACCTCGTCCATAGCCATTTCCAGCTCCATCCGATCCTCGGGAGACATGAAATCGGAGCCGTCTTCACTGAGGACCCGGGCCACGATATTGGGCACGGCAAATCGCAGGAACATAAACGCGCCGAGCACCAGCGAGCCAAGCACGAGCAAAACGATGGGTATGATCATCAAAGATTTCCGTCCGTAAGCCATATCATTCTCCTGTTACCGGAATCTTCCGGTTGTGCCGGACTCCTTCCGGCGAGGCCTGTTGGCCGGATGCCATCAGACCAGGTGATTCCACCGGGTTAAGGCCGGCATACGGGCAGCGAGGTTCAGGCCCCCCCGCCGATCTCTCCGCCAAAACCCAGGAAACCCGGCATCACTGCCCAAAACTCTTTGTTTACCCGTTCGATTTCCGCAGCCATTCGACGGGGATCCGCCGGCAGGGTCGGAATTTCGGCATAGGGCGAGGACTTGCCCCCTCCGCCGCCAAGGAGCCGGCTCATCAGGCTCTTTTTGCGATGCGGCAGGAACTGGACGGAAAGGGACTTCGCACTGAGCTCGCCTTTCACCCAGTCCAGGACCTCGTTGAGTCCGCCGAGCTCGTGAACCAGTCCGACCTCTTTGGCATCGACTCCGGCGAACACATGCCCCTCGCCCAGTTCATGCACCTTTTCAACACTCAGGCCGGTGATATCTGACACCCGCTGGCGGAACATTCCGTAGAGATCCATGATGTAATCCATCAGCAGTTTCCGTTCGGTTTCCGTCAGATCCCGGAAACTGGATGCGAAATCGGCGAAATCGCCGGTTTTCACCGTCGAGTGGGTTATGCCGTGAGAGGCCAGGAATTCAGCCAGGTTGAAATGAATATTGATGACCCCGATAGAACCGGTTACCGAGGTCCGTTCGGCGAATATCTTCTCGGCCTGGGTGGAAATCCAGTATCCTCCGGAACCCGCCACGGCGCCCATGGAAACCACCACCGGTTTTTTGGCCTTCAATCTCGACAATTCCCGGGCGATATCCTCCGAAGCGATGGCCGAACCGCCTCCGGAATTAACCCGGAACACTACGGCCTTAACCGATTTGTCTTTGACCAGAGAGCGGATAACCGGCACGTAGTCGCTGGAGCCGATCATCTGTCCGGAAAGCTGACTATTTTCGTTGTGTCCGTCTTTAATCCCCCCCTCGAATACCAATACCGCCACTTTGGTTCCCTTGCCGGCTTTCATGGAGGGCTTGAGGCGCTTCAACGGCTTGTTTTTCGCCTCGCGGAATTCGGCGATGAGATCGTCCAGGCTGCCTTCCCGACTGGCCCAGCCCTGTTCGACCGCATGCCGGGCATACACGATTTTTCCGTCGCGAAGGGCGGCCACCTCATCCGGTTTTTTTCCGTAGCCTTGGGCGATAATGGCTTCGTTTTCCCGAACCACCGCATCCATGATGGCCTGGAATTGCTTGCGATTGTGCTCGTCGATGGAAGAAACCCGGAAGCTGTCCCCGGCGGCTTTGTACCGGCCGATGCGGATCACTTCCGCCCGGATGTCATGCTTGTCCATCAGATTCTTGAAAAAACGGAAAGTCCGGCTCATTCCAACATGGATGATGCTCCCCAGGGGATGGATGACCCGCTGCTGACAGACCGACGCGATGATCAGTTCGCTCATGCCGTACTGCCGCGCGTAAAAAATCAGGGTTTTGCCGGAATCCCGGAGGCGCTGCAGCTGATCGCGGATTGAGAGGGCTCCGGAGAGCATACCCGCATCGAAGTCCAGCTCGCAGTTGACCAGAACGGTCTCCACTTTGTTTTTTCCCGCCAGTCGGGTTACTGCGGTGTACAACTCATCGTGACGGAAGCGGGGCGTGTCGTTCAGGCTGCTCAAGAGTCCCCCGCTTTGAGCGCCGGTTTCGTAAAACGTTCCGCTGAGGTCCAGCTGAAAATACATGATGTTCTCCTTGTGAGTTCGGGCATTTCTGATGCGTCCGATGCATTATCGTGTTACTTATTGTATCCGAAATATAGCGATTTATTCACTTCAATATGTTGATATATGGTCATTTTGACAGAAGCGGCGGGAGATGTTAGTCTATTTGAATGACCGGGCGGTCACAATCGACTCGGCGAAGGCAGTAAGATGAACGACAGTTTCCGGCGCTTGCCGGATGAGAAAAAGCGCCGCATCCGCGATGCTGCGCTGGAAGAGTTCGCCCAGCGAGGCTTCGACGGGGCGTCGACGAACCGCATCGTCGCAGCAGCGGGTATATCCAAGGGTAGTCTGTTTAAATATTTTTCATCAAAAGACGAACTCTATATTTATCTGGCAGATGAAACCATGGCCGAGATCATCCCGATTATGAAATCCCGTATCGCCGCACTGCCGTCGGATATCGCCGAGCGCATCGGTCTGATGTCGGAAGCAATCATCGACATTTACGTCGCCAATCCGCGGTACTACCGCTTTTTCATGGGAATGCTGGATGCAGGAGCGCGACACATACAGATGGAAATCATGAAGCGCCACGGCGAGGCCCTGGGCTTTATGGATCTGTTTTCCGGCGTCGATGACCGGCGTTTCCGTTTGCCCGCCGAGTCGGTATTCCTGCTTATCAAATGGCTGTTCGCGGGCATCAAGCAGGAGTTGTTCGAACTCACCTCGGTACAAAATGATCCCGGGCTATTGAAGCAGGGCTTTATGGAACGCCTTGATACGGTGCTGGACCTGATGGAGCACGGCATCTACCGATCCGAAGCATAAAAACTACTGTTTTTAGGAATCTTTTTATTGACCACCTGGTCACTTGAGCGTATAGTATAATCAGATGGTGACCAGGTGGTCACATTCATCCCGTGGGCGGCTTTATTCCGCCAGGAGGTTAGAAGATGATTCGCGTGGAAAATCTGATACACGATTACACCGGCGAAGGCACAAATGCCGTTGATGATGTCAGTTTCGAGGTGCAAACCGGTGAGATCTTCGGCTTTCTCGGTCCCTCGGGGGCGGGAAAAAGCACGGTGCAGGGCATTCTCACCGGCCTTCTGCGCCTTCAGCGCGGACAGGTGAGCTATGACGACCTGCCGGTGACCGAGTTGCGATCTTCGTTTTTCAACCGCATCGGGGTCTCCTTCGAGCATCCCAATCTGTACCAGAAACTCACCGGACTTGAGAACCTTCAGTATTATGCCGGTCTCTACGACGTACCCACCGAGGATCCGATGATGCTCCTGGAACGGGTGGGGCTGGCGGAACACGCTCACATAAGGGCCGGCAGCTTTTCCAAGGGCATGAAGCAGCGCCTGGTATTCTGCCGATCGATGATCAACAAGCCGGAGATTCTCTTTCTCGATGAGCCGACATCGGGCCTGGATCCCTCCACTGCCGAGGTAATCAAGGGCATAATCCGGGAACGCCGGGAAACGGGAACAACTATCTTCCTTACGACCCACAATATGCTCACCGCCGATCAGCTCTGCGACAACATCGCTTTTATCAATGAGGGAAAGATCGTTGCCATGGACAGCCCCAAGGCCCTGAAACTGGCATACGGAGAGCGGTCAGTGGAAGTGGAATATCGCGAAGATGGAAAAATCGCATCGCGGGTCTTTTTCCTGGACAAGGATGCTGATCGCGCAGGCCTGAAGGAGATTATCGAAGGGAAGGATATCCTCACCATGCACAGCCGGGAAGCCAGCCTGGAACAGATTTTCATCCAGATGACCGGCAGGGGGTTGGTCTGATATGAAACGCTTTCTCAATCTATTCAAGCAGGATCTGCTGCTCAGCTGGCGCAACGGCCTGGTTCTGGTCACCCTGATCACCCTGGCGATCATCGTGGCCCTCTATTGGACCCTGCCGCTGATGATCTCAGGCGATCTTGAGCTGGAACAGGGCTTCGTGCTGTTCGACGACAGCGAGGGCGGCGCACTAAGGGATTTTTTATCACTGCGAAGCACTGACCGGCGCTTCTCCCTGGCGGCCAGCCCCGGGGAATTGGAGTCACGGCTGGCCGAAGCAGGGGGATTCGGGGTTATTGTCAGCGACACCCCCGGCGGAGGACTGTCCTACGACATCGTCTACGACAGCCCGGTCTCCGAAACCCGGGAGGCGGTGGTGCTGGCGGTATTGGAAAGCATCCACGCGGAAGCAACCAGCGCGACGTTCGGACCCGAAATCAGCATCAATGAATTACGGCCGGGTTCCGCCCCCATCGAAATCAACCAGAGCCTGGTGGTAATCATGCTGGCCCTGGAGGCCATGATCCTCGGTTTCCTCTTCGTCGCCGTGGTGGTATTTCAGGAGAAGCAGGAGGGAAGCATCAGGGCGTACCGGGTTTCTCCCGGTGGACTTCTGCCTTATGTGGCTTCCAAGGTCCTGGTGTTCAGCCTGATGTCCACCGCATATGGCCTGATCATGGTACTCATGACCCTGGGTTTCGCGGCGGATTACCTGCTGCTGGCACCGGTGCTTTTCCTGTCATGCCTGTTTATGACCGCACTGGGCCTGGGAGTGGCAGTGCATTTTAAGAATATCTCCGAATGGTTCGTCCCCGGAGTTCTGATCCTGGCGGTGAACATGCTTTCGATTTTGCCGTATCAGCTGCCCGGATACTCAAACCCGGCGATTTCGGTGCTGCCGGGATATCAGATGATCTATGCCATGACCGAAATCCTGTATCCCAGCGGCAGAAGCGGTTATCTCGCGGGGACCTACGGATACCTGGCGGTTTACCTGGCCGTGGCGGCACTGGTGGCCCTGCCCTCGGTGAAGGCCCGCATGATGAAGGAGGTTCGCTGACATGAAACGCCTGATCACGTTTTTCCGGCTCGATGCCAATCTGTCCCTGAAGGACAGCATAACCATATACAGCCTGGTGAGTCCCATCATCCTGGCCATACTCTTCGCGATTCTCCTGCCGGGGGTCCAGGACCTGCGCATCGATCTGGCGGTGCAGCAAAGCGGGATACCGGATCAGCGGATTCTGCAACGCCTCGGAGAATACGGCAGCCTGGAAGTCCTGCCGGACCGCAGCGCGGTAATCGCCCGGGTCCAGGAATACGACGACATGGCGGGCATCACCTGGAACGCCGACGGCTCGCCGGAAATCATCCTCGAAGGCAATGAAAGCGCGGTGGATGCCGAGCTCATAGCGGCCCTGTTGCGCGCCGCCGCCGATGATGCTCCGGGTTTCAGCGCCTCGAGCCGAAACCTGGGCGGTGAAGGCGCGCCGATCACTGAATACATCACGGTGATGATGGTGATGCTCGGACTGCTCATCGGAGGCCTTCTTATCGGATTCAATATCGTCGAGGAGAAAGAGAGCGGAGTGATCCGGGCGCTGGCCACCAGCCCCTTGAGAATCGGAGAGTATATTGCCGCCCGCAGCATTTTCGCGCTGATCATCGGAGTGGTGTCGGGCTTTTTGAGCCTGGTGATTCTTATGGGTTTTACGGTAAACCTGGGGCTGTTTTTCCTGGCGGTCGGACTTTCGCTGCTGGTGGCCCTGCCGTTCGGCTTTATCATCGGATCATTCGCCGACAACCAGATGACCGCCTTCGCGATGGTGAAGCTGCTGATGATGGTATTTATGAGCATTCCGCTGGTGAGCATCTTCGTACCGGCGGGATTCCAGTGGCTGTTCTATATCCTGCCGAACTACTGGATGTTCGTATTACTGAGCAACGTGATCGTCGGCGAAGCCTGGACCCATAGCGGACTGCTGTTCAGCGCGGTGGCGACGCTGGTCAGCGGCCTGGCGTTTATCGCCCTGCTCATTCCGGCCATGAAGAAACGATTGAAGTTGCGGTAAAATGAAACTGCGGTGGCGCCGCGAAGCGCCGTCGCCCGATGGGGGGCCCTCAGGTCTCCAGATACTCTTTCGAGCGGATGTGGGAGATCGATTTCCCTATGATTTCCCTCAGCACATCCAAGTCGACCTGTTCCAGCCGATTTATGTACAGGCAGGACTTTCCGGTCTTGTGCTTACCCAGGCGGGACAGGTCCTCCTTATATTTATCGGTATAATCCTGGATATAGAGGGTCAGTGCCTGCTTCCGGGGAGAAAAGCCGATCTCCATCCAATCCTGGAGGCGGCCGTCGGCGTATTTGAGCTTGCAAAGCCCGAACCCGACGATGGTTTTCCCCCACATTTTCCCTTCCTCGCCGGTCAGCTCCCCGATAATATCGAGAATCTTCCAGGCATCCTCACGACGGGCGTCGTTTTCCACCGATTCGAGAAAGGCTTTTACATCCCCGTCATTAAGTTTGGTTTTCGCTTCGTATGCCATTGCTCCTCCGGAATACTGAGTATCTGTATCAGAAATTATCGGGCAGGCACAGGGCTATGGCAAGCGGCACCCCTGCACCGCTAGGCGTTGCAAAAGCCCGTCTGCTGAGTAACACTGATAGCAGGGGGAACCATGCAGGTTTTTGATCTCACGCAGCCGGTACAGAAGGCCAGGGTAGCGAAGGGCACGCTGCTGTTTACCCAGGGGGACCGGGTGACTTCGGTCCTGGTCCTTCACTCGGGAATGGCCGAAATGATGTCGAGGGAGAATTTCGATTCGTCCATGGCCGCTGATCCCGAAACCCTGATCGCAGACAGCGTCCGGGTCGGTCTGGTCAAGGGACAGTCGGTATGCGGCATTCTCGGGCTGCACAACGATGAACCCCTGAGTCAATCCATCGTTACCGTAAGCGAGTGCATCGTCACCAATACGCCGCTGGAAGGTCAGCTCATCGTACAAACCCTCCAGAAGAATATGCTTTTGAATCTCCAGGTCCTCCGCGCCCTGGTGCAGCGAATCGAATCCTCCCTGTTTCTATTCAATAATTACAAATATCTCTGGCACAAACTCGCATCGATTCAGGACAGCATCGCCATGGCGGCAGACCTGGGCGAGGCCTCCGAACCGGACTCCATTCCCGATCGCTATCAGACCGGAATGGAAGAATACCGGAACTATCTGTACTATCAGCTCGATCAATCGGGGGGTACGGCGCCGCAGGCATGGGATCCCAACGTCTTCCTGGGTCGTATCCAGCAGGATCTGGATCTCTACATTCAGTATGATCAGCTCAGGGTCGAAAAGATGTTCGACTACAGCCAGTACCTGTTCGTGAAGCGCCTGCTGCGAAAGCCCGACAAACTGGTGGCGGCGATCTTCCATCAGGACGAACCGACGAATTTTTATATTTTCCAGTTTCTGGGTTCATCCCTTGAGGTTCTGATGCGCTACAACATCGGCATCGTAAAGCATATCAACCGGCTTGGAGAAATCCTCTACGCCGAGGGCGGATGGGTCGATCGGCTGCTCAGGCTGGGTCTCGAATCCATCTACGGGTACCGGGTATTCCGCCACTTCCTGTGGAAATTCAGCTGGCGCTGCCATCGGGATGCCATCAAACTCCTTCACCGGGACTTCACCGAGGTATTCCCGGTGTTCAAATCCCTTCTCGATTACCGGGCGGTCCCCGAAGCTCCGCAGGAAGAGCCGGTGGGATCTCCCGCCGCCGGGGAAAATCTGTTCAGCGGCGAAGTGAACGGCGATCGGCTGGCAAAATACCGGAACCTGACCGAACGAATCCTGGATTTTTCAGAGATGAGCCGGGAGTTCCGGGGTGAAATTCTCTCCCTTCTTGAAGAAATAAAGGAGCTTCCGGATATCCAGTCAGCGGCAAAGGAGCATATCGAGCTCAGGGAACGGTTCACCCGGCGCTACTGGGAGCTGTACGAGGTGTGCTTCCTTAAGATGATCGATACCGACCTGAAGTCGTTCATCCCTGGAATCATGCTCCACTTCGGCCTCATCGATGAAACCATGGTAAGCGCTGAAGAGCTGTCAGTGATAGACGCGGCCTATTCCAGGCTGCTGTATGTCGATCAGCCGATACCGGCAATGACCCTGCCCTATTTTCTGGAAAAAATTTATACCGGCGAAATCAATCCCAGCATCAATGAGATGGGCGAAAGCTTCAGGGAAGTCATCAAACGCCAGGAAAAAATGACAAAGAAGGAACGGGAAGCCGCAGTGCTGTTCTATGACGACCGTCCGGAGGACAAAGTCCGCTACGAATTGCGGCAGGTCGGAAGCGAACTGGCGAAGATGCTGCATGGTTCAAAGCGTAAAGCCCTTCCGGTGCTCCACAGCGGTCAACTCATAGGAAACCTCGATCGTTTGTTATTGGATCCCGAGACATGCGCCGAACATGCCATGAAATTCAAGAATCGGGATTTTTCGCTTTTCTATCGGGAAGTGATAAGCAAACATCAGCATGGCACCGACCTGGTAAAGCAGGAAGTCCTGCCGAATTTCGTGCTGTATCCGGTAGCCGGCAGCCGCATGATGATGTGGCAGGAGCTGGACGGAACCAAAAAAAACAGCCAGGCGCGCTTTATGCTCCCGCTTTATTTTATGGAGAATCCGGAAGAAGCAATCGGTACGGTCCTCGGTCAATTTCGATGGGAGCTTTCCAGGAGCGTCGCAGGAGCCAACTGGATGGACCCGGTCGAAGGCGGACTTTCCGGTGCATATTACGATTACATTCAGTACTTCAAGAAGAATCCCAACCTTTCAACGGCTCACAAAGAAAAACTCAGGGAATTTATCAAAAAGACCCGTTCTGACCGTGAGCGGTTTTGCGCCGATTACCTGACCTGGACCCTGTATGAGTATGAAGGCAAGCTTCGCTTTAACACGGTGGCCCGTGATATTTTCTACCGCTTCGTACCCTTCCCCTTGGAAATGCGGCAGCAAATGGCTCAAAAACCGCTATATTCCGACCTGGAAGCCAAATACGAGAACCGGATAAGAAAGGATCTGCTGAAAGTTGAGAGCCGCATTAAAAAATTCGAAAAGGCCGGCGATCCGGTCCCCGAGGAATTTCAGGCATATCTGGATTTTTTGAATTCATAGCTCAGCAATTTACCGCTACGACGCGGTCTCCTAGTGAAGTCAGCTCATCATTGTGATATATTTCTATGGGTATCACGGAAATACCACACTCATCACGTTACGTGTATGTATCACATAAATATTTCAATTTGTGAACTTTTTTATTGTCGCGGGATATGAGCTTGATTACATTTGTCAGGAATAATCGCGGCCTGGAGGAATAAACGCCATGAAGAAAGCAAAGATCGGAATCAGCGATATCGCGCTGTACGTCCCCTCACCGAAAATAACCCTCGACACCATTTTCGACACCCGGGTTAAACAGGATCCGGATTTCGAAAGGCGGCTTCGCAGGGCCATCGACGTGACCGGCCAGAAAGCCATCCGCTTCCCCGATATCTTCGAAGACAACGCTACCATAGCGGCCAATTCCGCCAAGCGGCTCCTTGATCAGAATACCGAGCTCAACCTGGAAAAACTTCGTTATCTCACGGTAGGCACCGAAACCGCCATCGATATGAGCAAGCCCATATCCGCATATGTGGAAGGCATGCTGCAGCGGGCGGGATACGAGCTTCCCACCAAAATTTCCAGCTTCCAGGTCCAGCACGCCTGCGCCGGGGGCACCCTGGCGATGCTTTCGGTGGCCGCCCTGCTTCAGGCCAGCCCCCGGGAGGACGAAAGCGGTTTGGTGATCTGCTCGGATATCGCCCGCTACGACGCCCCTTCCACCGCGGAGATCACCCAGGGCGCCGGTTCGGCCAGCCTGCTGATCGAAAAGAATCCCAAACTCGTCGAACTCGACCTGGAAACCCAGGGATACTCGTCATCGGACGTGGATGATTTCTTCAGGCCCCTGGGCAGCACCACCGCCAAGGTGAAAGGCCGCTATTCCGTACAGTGTTACCACGAAGCACTTGATGAAGCCATGGCGGACCACGCCGAGCGCAGCGGAAGGGATCTGAAGGAAATCATCGCGGAAACCGACATGTTCGTATTCCACGTTCCCTTCGCCCAGATGGCCGTCAACGCCATCAAGCGCCTTCTGAACCAGCACATGGATATGCGCGAACATGAGGCTGACAATTTCCTCAACGCCCGGGGCTTCTACGACGCTCTGGAAGCCACCGCTCAGGTGGGAAATATCTACAC
>CAWZYW010000024.1:0-11660 GCA_963966255.1 uncultured Salinispira sp.
CCTGTATCATTTGAACCGGGGGAAAACCGCCGCATTGAGGCCGGTTTCCGGCGTGAAGCCGCTGATAGCGGATATCAATGATGAAGGCGCGGTTATTTCCGCTCTCGGGGATCTTCACTTCGATGCGGTGGTAGACTGGATCGCCTTTACCCCCGACCAGATCGAACGGGATATCCGCCTGTTCGCCGGCCGTTGC
Organism: uncultured Salinispira sp.; assembly: GCA_963966255.1. Lineage (GTDB taxonomy): Bacteria > Spirochaetota > Spirochaetia > DSM-27196 > Salinispiraceae > Salinispira. Next base: position 197 of record CAWZYW010000024.1, read on the forward strand.
GATCAGTTCGTATTCATCAGCTCTGCCTCGGTATACCAGACCCCGCCCCGCAGCTGGCCGCTGACTGAGGAAACTCCGGCGGATAATCCTTTTTGGGAGTATTCCAGGAATAAAATCGCCTGCGAACAGCTACTTCATTCGGCAGCGCCGGACTTTGCATTCACCATAGTCAGGCCATCCCATACCTATGACAAAACCCTTATTCCTCTTGAGGGCGGTTTTACGGTGTTGCGACGCATCCAGGAGGGTCGACCCATCGTTATTCACGGAGACGGATCATCCTTGTGGACTCTGACGCATCATCGTGATTTTGCGGTCGGATTGGTCGGCTTGCTTGGAAGACCGGAGGCGCTCGGTGAGACCTACCATATCACCTCTGATGAAGTGCTTTCCTGGGATGAGATCGCCCACCAGCTGGCCGAGCCGTTAGGGCGTGAACCGGAAATTATTCACATTCCATCGGATATGATAGCGCGATACGATGAGGGAATCGGAGCCAGTCTCATGGGAGACAAGACCCATAGCATGGTCTTCGATAATTCAAAAATCAAAAGGGTTGTGAAGGATTTCCGTGCAGAAATTCCCTTTCGAGTCGGGGCCGGAGAAATTATCGACTGGTATCGCCGCAATGAGAACCTGCATCAAATAGACGAGGGTCTGGACGGACTTTTTGATCGGATGATTGCCGAGCGGGGCTGATTTCCGGGATCAACGAATAGAATAATTAATCTTCCCGAAGCCAGGCGGTGGCTTCGGTTTCGTTATCAAAGGATCGAATGTCCCTACCGGTGAGCATACGTATACTCGCAAGCGCGACCTTGGCCATTCCGGTGGCGCCGACCACCGCCGACTTGTTGACGTACTTACTGATCTCCCGGGAAAAGTCCCGGTGATTTTTCGTTTTCACCGGATTGGTCTGCCCGCCCTCGGCGATTACGGTCAAAAGATTGACCATGCCCCCGGCGCGTTCAATATCATTTTTCCGGGCTTCGAGAAGTTTTTTGTGTTCGTCATCGCTCAAATCGGCTTTGAGGTACATGGTTATCAGGGTCATGTTGCCATTCTATCCCCAAAGACCGTGTTTGGGGAGCGGGATATTTATAAAAAACCGGATATTGTAGAACATTAGATTTTCTGCTATATATTTGCTTGTAGTATATGTTTTCAGGCAAACATTTTAATTAAAAAAGTGAGTAGTTAATGTCAAAAAAAAGAGCATTATTTTTATGTATTTCTATCTGTTTTATCGGTCTGACGGCTCAGGGTGTTTTTGCACAGCAGGAAGATAATCCGGATATGCGGTTGGAGCTCATCCGATCCAAAGCACAGAGCGAGGATGAACTCTTGAAGCTCGAGGCTCTCAAGTGGGTAGACCGCCTTATCATTAGCGGAACCATCGATCCTCTCGATGAGGAGCTGATGGAAATCGTCGTGAATCTCGGGCTCGAGCCCTTCCTGTCGCCACAGCGCACCGGGGTTTCGCCGATCCTCGTAAACGATTTGCCTCTGGTACGTCGGGAGGCGGCTGTGACCCTGGGCCGTATCGGCGGACCTTACGCGGTAGCGGGGCTCATCGAGATGTCTCACTTCGAAGACGATATCGATGTACTGAAAAACATTCTCTACGCATTCGGGAATATCGCCAGCAACGCCGACAACGGGGTTACCGAAGCCATTCGCCGGAAAATGTATCGGCTGAACGCCACGGGACAGATTGATGACGAGCTGGCTTATGCGGCCCTGTATGCCATCGAACAGATCAGCATACAGGAAGGGGTTATCAACGATCCGGGGGTTTACGAAACTCTTCTTATCCTTTCCCAGGAACGATTTTCCGACGTGGTGACCGATAAGGCCGCTTCCGTGACCGAGCGGCTCTGGGAACAGGATCTCAGGGAAGAAGAGCGAGGAATTCAAACCACGCCGATCATCCCCGACGACCCGGAAAACGCCGCCGAGGATGATCAGAGCATTTAATAATCTCCAAGCTCTCCTTCGGCCTGCCGGATGATCTCGTACAGTTCGCCGACGACTGCGTTTCCGTCTCCGCTGTTGAACTCGTATTTCACCATGGAGCCGGGCACCTGATTTGAAAGCCAGAAGTCATAGTTCGCGCCGTCTTCCGTGCCCCGGTAGTGATCCGCGGTAAAGTTGCCGGCGGGAACCCGAACCAGTTCCTCTCCCAGGTAGTCGAGCCCGAATTCTCCGGCGGCATCGGTGACCAGTTCGGGAGGCGCCTGATATTCACCCGGCTGAGGGTAATAGACCCCGGGTTCGCCGTCGGGGAAGAGGTAGCGCAGTTCAAGCAGCTCATACAGCGGGTCCAGGAAATATTCGAACAGGATCCGCTCCCCGTCTGATTCATAAACCAGTTTATTCCAGGTTCCGCCGTTTTCTTCAGATAGCCGCGAGCGGGTGATGAGAAATTCATTGCCCTCTGCATCCCTGATGCGCCAAACCGAACCGTCGTCGGAACTCGGATCGAGGTCTACCCAGGAATACCCCCAGTAACCGAGGGACATGGCGTTGAATACTGAAAACTGCAGCATCACCGAGGTTCCCTCAATCGCCTCAATAGCTTCAATGCCTTCCGAAACGGCCCGGACGCTCGCTCCGATGTCGGCGACTTCGCCTTCCTCTGCGGGTCCCAGCTTGATGACCAGACCGACGGTGGCCTCGGAACTGCCTCCGAAATTCCGGTACATAAGCCGTGCGGCCAGACCGGGGCTGAGGAAATACTGAAAGCCCACTTCAGCGGCAAAAACCAGCCGGCCCTGGCTGATATCGAAACCCGCACCGAATGATGACACGATGTCGATGGGCTGGAACATTTCCAGGCCCGGGGCGTTGAGCCCGTTCAGCCCGATGTGCAGGGTGGCCATGCCTCCAGCGCCTAATCCGAGACCCGGAGCCACCGCTCCCAGGCCCAACTGGAGACGACCGAAAACCTGTGCTCCCACATCCATGGAAAACAGACCCAATGGGCGAAACTTCAACAGCATAAATTCCGCCTGAGGGTAGCCCGCCAACACCAGGTCGCCACCGGCGAACTGGAGGCCGATGTCACCGCCGAACTGAATGTTCCCGGGCTGATAATGCCCCCTGACCAATTGATTCTCCTGAGCAGGCAGGGACACTGCAAACAGGATTACCATCGTCAGCGCCAACATGAGAATGCGTAATGTGCGTTTCATATGAGTATCTCCTTCTCTATATAGTAAGCGAGGGTATCGCTGAATTCCAGTTCCTCCGAGATGTGATTCGGGAAAAAATGGACGAGTGGTGTTATCATCTTGCCGTATGGAAGGGACTGAGCATAAAAAAAATGAGTTGGCGCGTACTTGGATCGGCGAAGCCCAGGCATTGCTGGTTTGTGCCGGAGCCGGTATGGGGGTTGATTCCGGATTGCCGGATTTCCGGGGCAATGAGGGATTCTGGAAGGCATATCCTCCGATCCGCGATCGCGGCATACCGTTTCATCAAATGGCAAACCCCGGATGGTTCGAGAAGGATCCCCGTCTCGCCTGGGGGTTCTACGGGCACCGACTGAACCTGTATCGACGCACCGAACCGCATGAAGGATTTCAAAGGCTGCTGGCGTTCGGGCAGGGCCTGCCCGGCGAATACTTCGCGTTTACGTCGAATGTCGACGGCCATTTCCAGAAGGCCGGTTTCGAATCCCGTCGGGTCCTGGAATGCCACGGCTCGATTAACCGCATGCAATGCAGCAAAAGCTGTGGTCAGGAGCTCTGGTCCGCCGGGGATCTGAGAATCTCGGTTGATGAAGAAAATTTCATGGCGGATGAGCCGTTGCCCCGCTGCCCGGCCTGCGGCGCCGTGGCCCGGCCGAATATTCTGATGTTCGGAGACTGGTTATGGGATGAACGGGCCAGCGGGGCACAGCGAAGGGAGTATGAAATCTGGCTTAAGGCTATCGGACAGGCGGATCTCAGGCTGCTGGTGATCGAAATCGGTGCGGGAACCGCCATCCCTTCGGTGCGGGCACAATCCGAGCACCAGGCTTCACCGGAACGCGCCAGGCTGATTCGGATCAATCCCAGGGAGGCCCAGGTTCCTTCCTATCTCGGAGAACGGGCTTTGGGAATCGAGATGGGCGGGGTGGAAGCGTTGGGGCATTTATTTCCCTGAGAGAATCAAACCGATCGCGATGGCTCCATCTCGGGAATGGGTTCAGCTGATATCATTTCATGGCGCCCGCTGACAAGATCGATTGAGACGAAATTCCGGTGTATTCGAAACGCGGCGTTTATTGATCTCCCCCGGCGTCCGAAGCTTCGGTGAACATGACCGAAGAGGTGCCATGCGGGCTGCCTGATTCCCACCATCTTGGCCAGTTCCTTGCTGCCCTTATGCAGGGTATCCCCCTGGTCGTCGGTATCGCTATCCAGAATACCGTAGGGCGGCTCATGACTCACCAATACGGTCCTGCGGTCGATCATATGACTCATGGCGATCATATCTCGTATGTGATCTTCCCGGTGACGGTCAATTCTCGTCCAGCGGTATCCCACCAGATTCCAGACTCCCAAATCCACCCTCCGCCGGTGGATATTGATCAGCAGATCATCGCTGTCCCAGTCGGTGAGGTCGTGGTTGCCCGGAATGAGGTAAACCGGTTTTCCGGCTTTTCGCAGGATTTCCCGGATGCAATCCTCTTTCTTCCTGAGAGCCCGCATGAGAGGGAAGTCGGGGTCCCGAAGGCGTCGAAGCTGCTGTTCAATAAAATCGTTTTCATTTATGTCTGCGGGAATCAGTTCGGGGACTAGTTCATCAGGATCGATGTTTGCCAGCGAAAACATATGCTCCAGTTCGCCCGTGGCTATGCTGTCATCCAGGATATCCCCGGCGAGGATCCCGATATCGTAAGAGCCATCCCGGAGGATTTTTGCATAGCTTTCGAAGTCCTCGGTTTTGCCGTGAATATCCGAGCTGATCAGCGCTTTCATCGGCCGAATATCCTCGATACCGCTGCATCGGAATATGAACTGGCCCGGATTATGGCGGACGCGATTTTTTTCGAACCCTTGGCAGACGGTTCGATGGGCGAGATCTCCGCATAATCATCAGGCTCATTGCATATCGCCCTCAGATCGATGATATCGGCTCCGACATTCAAAGCCTCACCGATTATCACGTCGTTGAAAAGGGAGAGGGCGGCTTTGTGCCAGACTTCGAGAGTGGGCACGGAATCGTATATGGTACACACAGTGATCGGTAATTTGCTGCCCGCCGCCTGCTTTAGCATTCGGCGATAGTTGTGGCGGAATTCAGCCTGAATGGTCGCCAGGACATGGATGATATTTACCGCGTCCTTTAAACCATGCTTCATGAGGTTCCTGAGAATCTCGGCGTCCGGCATCAGGAGACCTTCGAGGTGGTATTGCACTCCCAGGGCGTCGTTGCCCCCGGAACTGATGAATATTCTCGTGGCATCCCGGGGAATATGTTTGAGTTGGGCATGCACCTGCCGGGTAATATTGCCGTCGATAGCCTTTAATTCGCAGGCGGCGCTTCCATCGAGTTCCCGTTCGAGGCAGGCGATAACCGATTGATCTTTCCCGCTATACGCCGCATTGTCAAAAATTGAATCACCGAAGAGCACCAGTTTTTCCATCGATTCACCTCTGTGGTAATGAATACAAAAAGTATACTTCGAAACTGACAATAGAGAGAGATTATCTATGCAATTTAGAATATAAAGTCACGAAAAACCACGCGGAATCTGTGTTTTATATTGAAAATGCATAGCGTATGAAATTTGCTGCGAGCTATTCGAGATTTCTACGGAATATTCAGAAATACCCGATCATAGACTTGAGTTTGTGCCTAAGTGGTGTATAATCGACACTAACAAAAGGTGTATAAACTACACTAAAAAATATCGGAGAATTATTCGTGAAAACCATCGAGGTAAAGATACTCTGGAAAGGTTCCGGCCCGCTTCCTGAAGAAGAATACGAGTACCACAATCGCCTGTATCGATTCGTGCGGGTTGATCGGGATGCCGATCTGCGGATTTTCGATGCAAGGCGCTGGGCCTCCCTGGAAGAAGCCATTGAAAACTATCACGGCGTCACCATCCCAACGCTGGTTATCGCTCCCGATACCTTCGAGGCAGAATGGCTTCGGCGGGTCCTGATCGTCGACCAGGTATTGCGTGAATCAGCAATAGACGGACAGTTCGGCATCAGCGTAGCCCGTTTCGCCATTCAGAACCATGAACGGAAAAAATTCCTGCTCCGGTCTTTTACCGACCCATTGACCAAGTTGCTGCCGCGCAACGATTTTTCTCGAAGATTACAGCTCGAACTGGACCTTGCGGAGGGAAATACTTCGGTGGCACTGGTAATGCTCGATATGGATCACTTCAAGGAGATAAACGATTCCCACGGATATAAGGCCGGGGACAGAAGTCTACGGGCGGTTTCAGATTTGCTCAAGCAGTCCATGCACGGCGAGAACGCGATATACCGCATCGGAGGTGAAGAATTCGCCATCATAACCCGGATGAACCAGGTGCAGGCAGAGGGTCTTGCTGACTACATCCGCACCGAGATCATGGAGATCGACACCGAGCGCTTCGCGCCGGGTCTTCAACTGAGCGCTAGTTTCGGCGTGGCGGTAAACAGCGGAACCGTGGACTCGGAAACCCTCATCGGCGAGGCTGACCGGGCCCTCTACGCCGCCAAAGCCGCCGGGAGGAACCGCGTCGAGCTCGCCGGCGAAATTTCCGCCGACCTCGATCCCGCCGAAGCACTTATCAAGGATTTCGAAAACCGGATCCGGGTCTTGAGCGAACGGCTCACTTCGATGTTATCCAGCCGCAGTCGGGAGCTGGTCAGCAGACTCGCGAAAGAAGCAGATCAGGACGGACTGACGGCCCTGTTCAACCGCGGATATTTCGATCGGCGCATGTCCCGGGAATTCGAGAAGGTCCAGGGGGGATCGGGAAAACTGGCACTGATTTTTCTCGATATCGATCATTTCGGCAAGGTGAACAAGACCTACGGCTGGCCTACCGGCGACCGGGCCCTGCAGCAGGTGGCGGAGGTCCTGAGAAACTCGGTCCGGACCGTGGACTGGACAGCCCGCTACGGCGGTGAAGAGCTCTGCGCGGTCCTGCCGGATACCGATGAAGAAACTGCCTGCGAGGTGGCCCGGCGGATCTGGCGTGAGGTGGCGGCTCAACCGGTGCAGGCCTACGACGGTCGGGAGGTAAGGTTGAGTATCAGCGTCGGAGTCGCCCAGTACGACCCCGAACGGGACGGGGCAGTTCTTGATTTTATCCAGCGGACCAGCGAGCGGACCCGCTTTGCCAAGGAGCACGGCCGCAACCAGGTATGCTGCAGCGACACGGCGGTGGAAGACCGCGGGGAGGACTGAGATGTACGAATATCGATATCCACATCCGGCGGTCACCGTGGACTGCGTGGTATTCGGTCTGGACGACGACGAATTGAAGGTCCTGCTCATCAGGAGGCTGCTGGAACCATACAAAGATCGTTGGGCATTGCCCGGAGGTTTCGTCAGGATCGACGAGGGACTGGAGCAGGCGGCGCTTCGCGAACTGAGGGAAGAGACCGGCGTCGACAACCTCTATCTCGAGCAGCTGGCCAGCTACGGCGCTCCGCAGCGGGATCCCCGGGAGCGGGTCATTACGGTGGCCCACTTCGCCATCGTGAACCTGTTCGACCATCCGGTGAAAGCCGCCTCCGACGCCCGGGAGGCCGCATGGTTTCCGGTGGATGACCTTCCACCCCTGGCATTCGACCATCAGTCCATTTTCGATGATGCCCTGGACCGGCTTCAGAACAAGCTTCGCTATCAGCCCCTGGCCTTCGAATTCCTGCCGGAAAAATTCACCCTGCCCCAGTTGCAGCGGCTCTACGAAATCATCCTCTGCACCGATCTGGATAAACGGAATTTCAGGAAAAAGATCCTGGCCACCGGGCTGATCCATGCCCTGGAAGAATATGAGATGGACGTGTCGCACCGGGCCGCCCGTTACTACCGTTTCGATCGTGAGCGATGGGCCGATGGGCGCGACGATGGATTCGAGTTCAGGGTATAGGTGATATTGATGAAATCGAAGGCTAAAGAGTTGCGCCGCCGTCTCGCGGGCCTGGCGCTGGCGGGGACTACCACCGGCGATCAGTTCGGGGAGATGTTTTTCGGTCTGCCGGAGACGGTTCAGCAGTCGATAATACGGAGGGAGCTGCCGCCGGGCCCCTGGCGCTACACCGATGACAGCAATATGGCGGTTTCGGTTTGCCGGAACCTCATCGCCTTCAAAGGAATTCGGGAAGATGAGCTCGCCCGTTCGTTCGCGGCCATGTTTTTTTCCGATCCGATGCGGGGTTACGGCCGGGGCGCGGCGGAAATCCTCCAGGCGATTTTCCGGGGCGTATCATGGAAGCAGGCGTCTGCAGCGGCATTCGGCGGCCAGGGCTCCAAGGGCAACGGCGGTGCAATGCGGGCTGCGCCGGTAGGCGCGTACTTCTGGGATGATCCGGCACGGGCCGCAGAGCATGCCCGGCGTTCGGCGCGGGTCACCCATCATCATCCCGATGGACAGGAAGGGGCTGCTGCGGTAGCCATCGCCGCGTCCTGGGCGGCCCGGAGGCATGAAGACCCGTCGGCCACCGGCGGGCTCTTTGATGAAGTGCTCTCCGGTCTGCGTTCCGGTGCCCTGGCCGATGGTATCCGCCGTGCCGCGAGCCTAACGGCGGATATCAGTCCCGCAGAGGCCGCCAGGGTGCTCGGTTCCGGTCAGAACATTCTGGCCGAAGATACGGTGCCCTTCGTGCTCTGGTGCGTAAGCCGTCATCCCGACGACTTCGAAGAGGCCTTGTGGACCACCGTTGAGGGCCTGGGCGACCGGGATACCACCTGTGCCATGGTCGGAGGCATCGTATCCCTTTCCGGAGATTGTGAAGATATACCCGCATCATGGCGTGCCCGTTGCGAAAGCCTACCGGGCAATGACGCTTCCTGCGCCTTTGGCACCAGCGACGGCGGCGAGGCGTGAAAACCGGACTGGTTCTGGGTAAGTTCGCTCCCTTCCATCGGGGCCATGCCCATCTCATTGAGACAGCCCTTGGGGAAATGGATCGAGTGGTGGTTCTGGTCTACCAGGCCCTGAGGACTACCCGGGTCCCCCTGGATGTACGGGCAGGATGGATCCGCGCCTTTTTCGAAAAGCGGTATCCGGGCAGAGTCGAGGTTATGGAGGCGGCCGGAGGTCCCGAGGAAACAGGTCTTGATACGCGAACCATCGCGTTGCAGAACGAGTACCTGCGCAAGCGCCTCTTCGGGCGATCATTTGATACTTTTTATTCCAGCGAAGCATACGGAGAACATGTCAGTTGGGCCCTGGGCTGCCGTAATCGTCCGATCGACCCGTCGCGGAAAGAGGTGCGAGTTTCCGCCAGTGTTATCCGTCGTTGCCCGGAGGATTTCGGAGCACTCGCCCTGGCACCGCGGGAATACGTTCTTCGCCGCTTGGTCCTGCTGGGCGGCCCCTCCACGGGCAAGAGCACCCTGGCCGAAGGACTGGGGGCAGAGATAAATGAACCGGTGGCCCGGGAATACGGGCGCGAGTACTGGTTCGAGCATCAGGATAACCACCGGCTCAGCATGGAAGATCTGGAAATTATCGCCCGTCGCCAGATCGGGCAGGTGGATCCCCATGCCGTCTCCCGGGCCCGGAACCTGGTGATTCACGACGGCTCTCCGCTGACCACCCTGTGTTATGCCAGGTACTATTTCGGCCAGGTCAGCGAAGCTTTGCGGAGGATCTGCGATGAGTATTGCGCCAGGGATAATCTGATCCACGTGGTCTGTGGAGAGGATATACCATTCGAAGACAGCTGGGACCGATCAGGTCCCGGCTCGCGTCGGGAATTGCAAGCCCTCAATCTTCGGGAACTTGAGGAACGGGGCCTTGAATACGAGCTTATCGAGGGGGATCCGGTTGAGCGGATTCACCGGATAACCACAATATTGGAACAGAGGAGGGCGGAATGCCCGGATTGCTAAGCGTTGAAAATATCATGATCAGCATCGGGGATTATCCCCTCAGTTGGATCGAGTTCGTCGGGACCCTCGCGTACTTTCTCTCGGTGTGGCTTATCGCCCGGAAGAACCTGCTTACCTGGCCGGTGGGGATCCTTTCGGTGATTCTCTTCGGAATACTGTTCTATCAAATCCAGCTATATTCGGACACCATTGAACAGCTGTACTACCTGGGTATATCTGTTTACGGTTGGGTCACCTGGAATCGGACGAAGAAGCAGGAAGAACGAATTCCCGCGGGATTCAGTGATCCCGCGTCCCTTGTTGCCTGGGCTGCGGGAACCCTCATACTCAGTATCGCGCTGACCTTCATCATGTCCAGAATCCACCTGTGGATGCCCCGGCTTTTCCCGCTGCCCGCCTCCTTTCCCTGGTGGGATGCCGTAAGCACGGTCATGAGCTTTATCGCGATGTATCTGCTGACCATCCGCCGGACCGAGAGCTGGGTGTACTGGATCATCGTCGACGTTATCGCCGTTATCCTCTATTGGGTAAAGGACGTCCGATTCATTTCTATTCAGTATATCTTCCTGCTGGCCATGGCGAGCTACGGGCTGATTCACTGGATGGGAAACGAACGCTCCGCCGCAGCGGAGGCCTCCGAATGATCGGCGCAATCGCAGGCGATGTACTGGGCAGCTGGTACGAGGCCAATGTAGTCGAAGGCATGGATTTTCCGCTTTTTATGAAGTTATCCCGCATAACCGATGATTCGGTGATGACCGCTGCGGTTGCAGAGGCACTCCTGATTCACGGCAGCGATGTTTCCCCTGGGGATTTCGCTGCTGCCATGCGCGATTGGGGAGCCCGGTATCCAGATGCCGGTTACGGGGGGAATTTCCGGCGCTGGCTGACCAACCCTTCTCAGGGCCCGTATAATTCCTGGGGCAACGGCTCGGCCATGCGGGTCGCCCCGGCGGGCTGGCTAGGCGCACATGCCGAGGAGGTGCTTGAACTGGCCCGGCGCAGTGCCGAAGTCAGTCATAATCATATCGAGGGAATCAAAGGTGCGCAGGCGGTGGCGCTTGCCGTATTCCTTGCCCGTCAGGGTGACGGGCGCGAGAGTCTCAAAAGGGAGATCCATTCGCGATTCGGCTATGATCTCAACCGAACCATTGATGAGATCCGCCCGCATTATAACTTCGAAATAAGTTGCCAGAAGTCAGTCCCGGAGGCGATCATCGCCGCCCTCGAGTCGAAGGACTTCGAGGATGCGGTCCGACTTGCTATTTCCCTGGGAGGAGACGCCGACACCCAGGGAGCCATCGCCGGATCAATAGCCGAAGCGATCTACGGGGGCGTCCCCGAGCATCTTCTCGCCTTTGTATTGCCCCGGCTTCCCTGGGATATTCTGTCCCTCGCCCACAGC
>CAWZYW010000025.1:0-11539 GCA_963966255.1 uncultured Salinispira sp.
TTGCATGATGAATCTCACTTCCCTGATGATTTATGCACTCCGGATAGGGGCAGAACGGGGGTTTGAATGGCATGGAATCCTCCTGCGGTAGATAATCAGTACCTAGAGGATTACTGGGGAAGCACTTATCTTGATTCGATCAGCTGTTTTCGGGGCACTTTCTAAGAAAACCGAATGCCGGGTTTTTGTGAGTTTTTCGTCAGTTCGCCCATCGCCAAGGCAGATCACTGGTTATTATTGAATGGAATTCGTATATTTATTATGAAAGACATATTCGACCGGCAAAGGATAGGATGTCATGCTTACCCTCACGCTCCCGGCCCATGGATCGTACGTTGAAATCGTACGCGCGGTGCGGGAATGCCAGGTGCAGATACGTATAATGCGGGATTCGACCTTCGATTCTCCCGTGCTCGAGGATGATTACAGCCATGCCAGGGGCAGGGATGAAATTGTCCGGGAAATCGACCGCCTCGAAGAATACCGGCAGGAATGGTATCGCTTCGAGACGGACAGCTGCTACATAGATGAAAACGGCGAGGTTTGCTGAGCTCGCCGATCATATTTCACACTAGTTCAGCAATTCGAAACGCCCCGTCGCTTCATCATATTGAAACACTTCGCCGCTATCGATGTGGTAATACCAGCCCCGTATCGTCAGCGAACTCTCATTATAGCGCTTTCTTATGGGGGGGTGGCTCAGGAGATGTTTCATCTGCTCAAGCACATTGGTCTGTTCAGCCATCCATTGGCGGATTCCCGGATGATCACTGCCCGGTTGAGCCTCCACCAGTTCTCCGACCTGGGACGCCAGGCCCATCCAGCGGCGGGTAACCTGCGGCGCGGCTTCGAAGGCCTTGTCATCGACCATCATGGCACAGCCGGCGCAGTTGCTGTGGCCGCAGACTACAATGTTCACTACCCCAAGGACCTCGACGGCAAACAGCAGGGCCGAGATGGCGGAAGGGAATTCCTCGGCTCGTTCGACCGGGGGGACTATGTTTGCGATATTCCGTAGGATAAACAAATCCCCGGGCTTTGTATGGGTAATCATACTGGGAATAACCCGGGAGTCGGCACAGGTGATAAAGAGCGTATGGGGATGCTGTTCCTTGGATATCCGGTGGAATAAATCCTCATGCTCCCGGTAATCGTTTTCATGAAAATGTACGGCCCCGTCGATCAGGCGATGCATCGGCACTCCTTTTTGCTGTTTATTCTAAACGTCTCAGGTCAGGGAGTATCTGGTCATATGCCGGCTTCAGGAGAACAGCTCTCCTTGATTTCCCCGGAGGGTATCCTGAATCATTCCGGCTGCAAAATCGAAATCCGTATCGGAATCCTGAAAGTTGATGTTATCCATGTCAAGAGTCAGGACCGGACTGAGCTTCCACCCTCCGATCCATTCCTCGTAAAGTTCATTGAGCCCGTTCAGATACTCGTCGGGAATCGTCGCTTCGAAATCCCTTCCCCTTCGGGCGATCCGTTGCTTCAGGGTTCCCAGGGAGGCCTTCAGGTATATAATGATGTCCGGCCGCTCAAGCAGATCGACCAGAACCTCGTACAGGCGCCAGTAGGTCTGAAAATCACGTTTCTCGATGAAGCCCTGAAGATGCAGGTTCCGTGCGAATATATGGGCGTCCTCGTACACGGAGCGGTCCTGCACCACCGACCCCCGGTAATCCTGTAGTTGCTTGTGCATGCCCAAACGGTCGGAAAGGAAATACAGCTGCGATTTGAAAGCCCAGCGGGACATATCGTCGTAGAAATCCTCGAGGTAGGGGTTTTCGGAAACCGGTTCGTAGTATGGCTTCCAGCCCATACGATCCGAGAGAAGCCGCACCAGAGTGGACTTTCCCGCCCCGATATTTCCGGCGACGACGATATGCTGTTTCATAGCTCCGCATTGTAGCGGCGCCCAGCGTGTGAGACAAGACCGCCAGGCAAGCGGTCCGGCGGTCAGGCTCCCGGATTTGCGAACGGCTGACGGAGGACCGTCTTCAGTTTTTCCGGGGCGCTGCGCCGGAAGTCGCTGAGGTAAATTTCATGATGCTTGTAACGTTCCGCTTCGCCTTCGAATCGCCCGCCTTCTTCAGAAATACGCTGGTGCATCCGGGCGATCAGGGGAGCCTCATCGGAGTAGGGGCCGATGTGCAGGCTTTGGGCCGACAGCCCCTCTTTATAGATTTCGAGGCGGGCCTTGGAAAGCGATGTCTCCAACTCGGGTTTTTTCTTGAGGGTCTCATCGACGCTTCGGGAAAGAATATCCGAATCGATCCACCCTGGCTGATGAATCATCAGCGTCCAGCGCCAGGCTTCTTTGCGCCCGGACGTATAATCATCCATGTCATCGGCCCACCATAGCCCTTCCAGCGGCATAACCGAGTAATCCCGGCCCAGTTCCAGCTTGGAAATGAACTTGAGCTTATACGACAGCGCGAAAAGGGCGGAGATAGCTTCGCTAAAACCGGGGCTCTCGGGCCGGGCATCAATGCCGTCTATCATGAGAAACGGGAACGGAGGCACCTGGACAATCTCAATCCGTCCCGCCTGTGGTTTGTAGAATGCAGCGAATTCTTTCTTTAGATCTTGTTTTTCCATTTTTTTTCCTAATATTCCAATGACAGTGGCAAACAGATATCGCAGCGGAATCCTTCGGAAGGATCTCCCCGCTGTCCGGATGCATATCGCTCAAAACAGGGACCATCCCCTGGAACGAAGCCGCTGCGGGGCAGCCATTCACCATAGATGGCGGAATAAAAATCACTCAGGCTCATCCCTCCCCCCCGAAATGAAACCCCACAACCCCCCCCGCAAGTAGGGTTATGTCATCCCCCCCCGCCAATCCCCTTTCCACCGCCCCGGCAACCGGCGGCTTCGTACCGCCTTTGGTCGGGGGGGGCCACGCCCGAATCATCAGGGGATATCCCGAAAGGCGGGAATCCCCCTCCCACAACGCCGGCCCCCCCGCCCCTTCCAAATCCCTTCCGCCATCCCCCCGAACCCCCCCCGCCGGGCCCATAGGGGCCTACGGCCCGCCAGTATACATAGCGACGGGCCGGAATATCCTCGAACTTTGGATTCATGACCACGCTCCTCATTTCCTTTATGAGTGAATCATAGTCTCCATGGATCGACCGGGATATCGCCGGCTTGCTATCCGCTGTACCGTGGTTGTCATCGGCTGTACCCAGCTTGCTCCCGACTTGATCGATCTTCTGCCCGATTTTTGTATTGGCCCACTCGCTTGGGGTAAGCCCGAAGTGCTCGCGGAACGCCCGGCTGAATGAAGAGTGGGAACCAAAGCCCACATCCAGAGCGATCCGGGTCACCGGTACTCCGGGATGATAGCGAAGGCGATGGGCGCCCCGCTGCAGCCTGAGCCTTCGGATGCAGGCCGCCACGGTCTCGCCGGTCATGGCATGGAAAATCCGATGAAAATGGAACGGAGAGAACGCCGCTTCTTCCGCCAGCCGTTCAAGGCCCAGATCCCCGCCGAGATTCCCTTGAATATAATCCAGAACCCGGTTAATCCGTCGCAGATAATCCTGCCGGGCCTGCTGCTTTGCACGATCCATCGCTATATTTTACACCCGGCAACCCAGGAAATGGAATAAATCCCGGGGGCGCGAGAAACCACCCCAGGGGTTATAGAAATACCAGGGGAATTCATGGATTTCTCACCCTGCTTTTACCGTAACCGAGATATCCCGCGCTAAGTTCCCTGGAAAGGAGGCTGCTGTGAATGCACGTAATATTCTGAGGGTAATCGAAGAAGATTTCATCAGCGTACATGCCGCAGAGAAGAGATACGAATTTTTCGATTCCGAACAGATGAATGAAGCAAGTATCGACGGGGTAATTGACGATCTTTCCAGCACTCTGGACTCCCTCCTGGATTCCTACCAAAAGGGGAATCGAAGTTCAATGCCTAAGGAATTCCGGACTTTCATGGGAAAAGCGCGGTTCACCGCGCTTCAAAGAAACGCGGGATAGCCGCTCCGGACTCTGTTGCTTTCTATAAAAATATCCGCTACGTTATTCCTGTCAATTTCACTCAACTACTCTTACCGCCGGATGGCGCGGATTCAGGCTGACATGGAACGATTGCAGAAAGACATATCCGAACGAAAAGACATAGAATTACTGGTTGACCGTTTCTACGCAAAGGTAAGAAAGGACGACGTCATCGGCTACATCTTCAACGATGTGATGGCAGTCCACTGGGATTCCCACATTCCACGGATCGTAAATTTCTGGGAAGCCGTGCTGTTCCGCAGAACCCAGTTTGACGGCAACCCCCTGCAGAAGCATCTGGGCGTGGATAAAAAGGAGCGGCTGGACGATGTGCATTTCCAGCGATGGCTGAAGCTCTTTCACGAAACCGTAGATGAACTCTTCACCGGGGAAATTGCCGACGCCGCGAAATACCGCAGCAAAAACATCGCGGGGGTGTTTATGGAGCACCTGGAAAAACACCGGAGCGCTCAGGGCTTTACTATCGACCCACTTTCCTGAGATGGTACTTCGATCAACTCAGACGTTCCACTGGACCGGTCGGCGACCAGCCACTGCCAGGACTCGAGTAATTTGACTCTTCCGTCCGGCAGGAGTTCAACGATAGAAACGCATCGGCCGATTTGTATCAGTCCTTCGCGATTGATATGATGATAGGCGAACTCCAGTCGCCCGTCGGATTGCAAGCTCCCCAGCAGATGACCAGTTTCGATTTCTCCACCGGAGTATTCGGCCCATATCTTCGAATTATGCTGATGATAGTAAAACCTGGTGGAATCACCCACTTCCCCGTTTGCGCTATTAAATGTCGGGGCGAACACTTTACCGTCTAAATTGATCCGCATATTCCCTCCCGCAGCATGTTCAGAGATTAATCATTCTTGATGGGAACAGAACTCTTTACAGGCAGGATCTGCAGCTGCCGGATCCGGTCCAGCTGCTCGGTTCGTCGTTTCGCGAGCTCCTGATCGTCGGAATCAGCGATCGGCGCGAGCACCGCACCCAGAGGCGTACCCTCCTCGTCAAAAGCGATGTCACCGTCTGGATGCGGTCGTCCGTCGGCAGCAATGCCCTGAAAGTCGTGGAGGTTCCGGTCCATCATATGACTCGGTATGATGTTCGCTATAGAGCGAAAGATGGTCTCCACCCGTCCGGGGTGCCGCTTTTCCCAGTCCCTGAGCATTTCCTTGATAACCTGACGCTGCAGATTCGGCTGGCTCCCGCAGAGGTCGCAGGGGATCAGGGGATACCCCCGCTGCTCAGCAAGAGCCGCAAGATCCGCCTCCCTGCAGTATGCCAAGGGCCGGATCACCACGTTTCTGCCGTCATCACTCACCAGCTTCGGCGGCATTCCCTTGATGGTGCCACCGTAGAACATATTCAGAAAAAGGGTCTCCATAATATCGTCACGATGGTGGCCCAGGGCGATCTTGGTGGCTCCGATCTCCGCTGCGGTGTTATACAGCACGCCCCGCCGCAATCGGCTGCACAGACTGCAAGTGGTCTGCCCCTCGGGAATGACCCGTTTCACCACTGAGTACGTATCCTGCTCTACGATGCGATAGGGCACTCCGCGGGATTCAAGGTATGCCGGCAGTATATGGGCGGGGAATCCGGGCTGCCTCTGGTCCAGATTCACGGCGGTAATCGCGAAATCGATGGGGGCCGCGTCCCGGAGCATTAGCAGGATATCAAGCAAAGCGTAACTGTCCTTGCCGCCGGACATGGCCACCATTACATGGTCACCGGCTTCGATCATCCCGTAGTCGGAAATGGCCGAGCCAGTGAGTCGGCGCAGACGTTTTATCAGTTTATTGGCTTCCAGGCGATCCCGGTCGTGCTGTTTTTTTGTCATTTGATACGGTCCTTATATTGACTGCCCCGAAAACGGCTGATTTTTATGCCGTAAAGCATTCACCCGACAATACTTGGCGAAGTCAGGATACACCCCGGGGATATGGTATGCATTAAACTGTTTCCGGTAATGTAGTTATAACCGGAAAATCAGCCGTTTTCGCGGCACTATGCAATGTATACAATCCGTCGGAGGCTGTGAAGGGCGTCGGAAATCAATGTTGCCCCCCGGGAACCCTGCTGGTATATTATGGGCCAAGCACTTCCCAAGCGCGCCCAGGGGGTTCTATGCGCAACATTCAAGTACCCGTTTTTAATCCAATCCTTCTCGATCTGCCGGGACCGCTGGCGGTGAGCTGGTATGGACTCACCTACCTGATGGGTTTCGTGTTTGCATACGTTTTCGTCTGGGATCATATCCGGAGGCAGCGGATCGTTATGACCAACGATCAGTTTATGGAAATCCTGATCCGCATATTCATCGGAGTGCTGGTGGGCGGCCGCCTGGGCTTCGTGCTGTTCGTGAATCCTGCCTACTACTTCCAGAACCCCCTGCAGATCTTCGCCGTCTGGGAAGGCGGGATGTACTTCTTCGGGGGCTTTATCATGGCCGTTATTCTGCCTTACTTTTACATCCGAAAGCAGGACCTGAACTATTTCGATCTGGCGGATTTCATCATCATACCCGCGCCCATCGGCCTGGCGTTCGGCCGGCTCGGCAACTTTATCAACGGCGAATTCTGGGGCCGGCCAAGTGCGTCTCCCCTTGCCATGGTATTCGATTCGGTCCAGCGTTCAAACTGGCTCCCGGTCTCCGACCCGCTGGCCCGGGAAATCATCGAGGAAACCGGTATGACCGTATTGGCCGGCCAGTCCATGGTGAACCTTCCGCGCCATCCGGTGCAGCTCTATGAGCTGGTTCTCAACGGTATCGTACTGTACGCGATTCTGTTGCTTTTCCGTAATATCGGCCGGGCCAAGCCCAGGGGATCCGTGGCCAGCCTGTTCCTCCTGGGCTACGGAGTTTTCCGTTTCTGGGTTGAATTCTATCGCGAGCCCGTGAGTCATTCGGCGATTATCGCCGGGGATTGGTTCACCCTGAGCATGCTTTTCGCGATTCCGATGATAGTTCTCGGAGCCGTGGGACTGATCATCTCTTACCGGAAAAACCAGGAAAACTTGCTGTATCGGGCGGTAATCTGATTACGCCCCGATCCATGGTGCTCGCTATGGCGATCCACAGTCGATCACTGGTTCTCCTTGCGGTGCTCCTGGCATCTATGAGCCTACTCAGCTCATGCGCCGGTTTCCGCACTCCCGACCAGAAGATTCTGCGGGAATTCGAAGATGCAGGAATACCGGTGACCATTGGTTTTGAGCAGGCTGCGGGCTACCGGGTGCGGGTGCTCCGCAGCGCCGATGAATCCGTACCACAGGTACTGTTCATCCATGGTGCCCCGGGGTCCATCGACGACAGCCGTACGTATTTCGAAATAGAAGAATTAACAAACCGGGCTTCATTGGTGGCCTACGACCGGCCGGGCTACGGATACAGCGATTTCGGCGATGTTGAAACCAGCCTGGAGGCCCAAGCCGCGGTTGCCAGGGACCTCATAGAACCGGGAGCGGTGATCGTCGGCCACTCCTTCGGGGCGACCATCGCCCTCCGCATGGCCATGGACTATCCGGAAGATCTGGCGGGGGTAATTATACTGGCGGGGGTCAGCGCCGCCGAATATGAAAAAATCTGGTGGTTCAACCGGCCAATGGAATGGCCGGTGTTCAACTGGATGCTGGGAGGCGCCTGGCGCTCTTCCAACACGGAGAAGCTCAGCCATTTGGAGGAACTGCCACTGTTCGATCCCCTGTGGGATGAAATCCGGACACCGGTGATCATCATCCACGGTACCCGCGACCGCCTGGTGCCCTATGAAAACGCTCCCTACGCCGCGCGACGGATCGGCTCGGACTTCGCTGAACTGATCACCCTGGAGGATGAGGACCATTTTATCCTCTGGACCCAGAGGGACCTGGTGGTGGAACGCATCCTGGATCTGCTCGGAGAATAGACCCCTTGCAAGATCCGTCAATGAGGTACAAGCTAGAGATATGGAAACTCATTCATCAAGCATGGAATTTCTTATCGACGAAAATATCGCAGTCATCGAACGGGGCCGGGAGGTCCTTTCGCTCATGGACGACGAATCATTTGCCCGACCGGTGGAAGGCTCCGGGGCATCGAGCTCACTGGGCAAACACTTCCGTCATGTGATCAATTTCTACGAGAATCTCGTCATGTGCGACGAAGAGGTAATCGATTACGATCAGCGTATCCGGGATCGGCGCATCGAAGAGCAGGTTCGCGCCGCCGATGCGAAACTTGCAGACTTGGCGGCGACGCTGAACACATGGAAAACCGAGCCCGAGCAGCGCCCTCGGATCGGGGGCATCTTCGTTCACGGCGAATCGGGACTGAAAGTGAACAGTGATTTGGGCCGGGAATTGAAATTCGTGCTGGAGCACAGCATCCATCATTTCGCCCTGGTCGGCCTGTTGATGCGTCAGATGGGCTATGACATTCCCCGGGAGTTCGGCGTCGCGCCTTCCACCATCGCATACGAAAAGAGAAGCGACGGCTGATGTGCACCCTTAGCTATCAAACCGAACGTCACTCCGATGATGAGTACCGATGGGTTCTGTTCAACCGCGATGAACTGCGCACCCGTCCGAAAGCTCTTCCTCCGCGAAGCTTTTCCGGAGCCCACGGGAACTACCTCATGCCGGTGGATCCCCAGGGCGGGGGAAGCTGGATGGGGCTTCACGATGCGGGGTTCTTCGTCTGTCTGCTGAACTATTACCCGAATGATGAAATCATTCTCGGACCGTCGTTTCGATCCCGAGGGCTGTTGATCCGGGATATTCTTGAAGCCGGGGTGTTCCCCGACGGCGGATACCTGGATTCGCGAATGAAAGACGCTCAATACGCGCCGTTTTATCTTGCGGCGTTCACCGGAGGCGAAACCCGCATGTGGAGCTGGGATCGAAATTCCCTGGAGTCCCTGGATACAAGCCCTTGCATCCTCTCCAGCAGCGGGTATCAACACACCCGTATCAGTGCCGTGCGCCGGGACCTGTTTGCGCGGCGCCGGGATGCGGGAAAAGCCGAATCTCTGGATGACTTACGGGAATTTCACCGTCTCGAGGATCCGGAGAACGGATCCGACGGTATTCTGATGACCCGATCGGACGCCATGACGGTGTCAATTTCGGAAATCGGCCTCGGGGGCCAGATCGGAATTATCCGATATTACGAACGGGATGATCCGGATCGACCCCGGGAAAGTACAATACGGTTCGCCGGCGCTTAGCTTAATTCTCCAGATCCCGCTGAATCTCAGGCCAGTTTGGATCGGCACTATTTACCAGATTTGCCAGGTCCGCCTCGAATCGCCGGTGGGTCCGGTTACTGAAGTTCAGAAACAGACGGTCCTCGTAAATGGTCCACAGATCAGGCTTGATGCTCGCCGTACCTCCGTAGCTGACCGCATAGGCGCAGTATCCCCCATACTGGGGGACGTAGCGCTCGGGATCTTCCAGGAACAGCTCCCGATGCCGGGAATTGACGAAGTAGTACGTAGCGCCCTCATATTCGACGGAAAACTCCGGGCTTCCCTCGGTGGGTTCGCCGAGGGTGAAATAAGCAACCACGTCGTATCCCTTTACCGCAATGCCGTCGCGATCGGTGTTTACGCTCTGTGCCACAATACGGGCTCCGATTCCTATGATGAGCAATACAGTCAGAAATATGCTTATGATGATTCGCTGGTTCATGCGCTTGTCCTTTACCGCTCCGGCGCTTCCCCTTGCCGACCGAATACCTGGTTCAGGAGCGTCGCCGGTAATGATCCCGAACTGCCCGGTATAGTTCGCCGAAGCTTTCCGGTCTGGCACCGCTTGCGATATTTCCCCGGGCCACCTTCAGAATATACTGCCAGTGCGCCAGAAGGTCAGCCCAGGATATAAAAATATTCATGTCGGGATCGTAAATATGCGCCGGCTCGGAGTTCACTCCGTTGACTTCCATGATTTTGAAGTCACCTTTTGCCAGTGTATGGATGCTCTCGGCTTTTACATCAAAGCGGCCGAGATTGAAACCCGGGATTGCATCGACCAGGGGGGCGAATCGGGAAGCGAGTTCATCGCTGATGTGGCAGTTCCCGTTTCGGAACGTAGCTCCCCGGACATGGTTTCCGATGTCGGCGAGGATCAGAAGCCGATCCGCCGGGATCACCTCTTTCAGATCCTCAGAATGGGTATCCCTGAGCATCCGGCGATGGAGCCAGCAACGTTCATCGGCGTCGATAAGCTCTTCGAGGGTCGCTCTGCCGTCGCCCCTCACCGTCAGCGGTTCCTTGATGACCAGGGATGTCACCCGGATCCCCTCATCACCAGGAAAGCGAATCGCCATCACCCCGTATTCGCCGATATGGGAAACGAATTCCTGGAGCAGCAGGTCCCGCCCCTCGCTGTTGCGCCAGACATCCAGATACTGCTCCAGTTCCTGTTCGGATTTGATCTTGGCCACCCCGTAGCCCCGCTCGCCGATATCCGGCTTGAGGATCACCGGGTATTTCAGCCCCAGTTCGGCCATGGCACCGCGTACTTCTTCAGCGGATGGCGCACCGGAGAAGCGCCTGGTAGCCGGAAGGTACTCCTGCGGCAATGTCTTGAACATATCCGCCTTGGAATACTCGACGAAGCCCCCGAAGGGAAGTCCGGGATTCGCCGCCAGGAACCAGGTGAAGCGCCTCTGGATAAAGCCCTGGACTATCAGGTACAGGTACACCGGTGTGTAAAACAGCCAGAAGGGGAGGAATTCCCAACGCATCCATCGGGGCCTTCTCATCAGGAATCTCCCAGGGCATAGACTCGTCGGCGGATTTCGCCGTTCCAGTGGTTCAAATCGCCGTCGTCGATCTCTTCCGGAAAAATGGGTGCGCCGACCCGGGCTTCCAGGACCTTTCCCCGCTGGCGAAACATCTCATCCACCAGCATGATCATCTCCACGTTGAAACCGACGCCGAACCAGCGCCGCAAATTCGCCACACGGTAAAAGACTCTCCGGTTTTCGCCGTCGAAAAACACCGGGACGATGGGCCGGCGATTTTCCCGTGCGAGGCGGACATAGGATCGGTTCCAACGCAAATCACGCAGGCGGCCGCCTTTCCTGCGGCTGCACAGGCCGACGGGAAAATGCAGGATGGCAGCCTGGGAGGCAAACAGGTCCCGGTAGCGCTGCTGATGCTGACGATTCCCACCGAGCTTGTTCACCGGCACAAACACTTCCTGAAGATTCGGAATGGCCATCAGGAAGTCATTCACCAGAACCTTAACGTCATCGTAAAATCTTGAGACCAGGGAAAGCAGCGCCATACCGTCCAGCCCTCCCAGGGGATGGTTTGAAACGATGATCGGCCGCTCCAGCCCTTCGAGAAAATGCCCTCCGCTGATCACAAGCTCGGCGCCGAAGTCCTCGAGGGCACGGTCGATAAATGCCGTTCCGCTCAAATGTCCGTATTTGCTGAGAATATCGTTGATTTCCCTGACATGGAGGATTTTCTCAAGAGTCCGAATCACAAGCCGGGGCATCTTTGCCGCCAGGGAAGGG
>CAWZYW010000026.1:0-11403 GCA_963966255.1 uncultured Salinispira sp.
GGCATCCCCATGCACGCAAACGGCGAACTGCTCAGCGATTATCTCAAAGATGAGCTGGGCTTTGACGGCTTTATTATCAGCGACTGGGGGGCAGTACAGCTGCTTCCCGGCGACTTCGGCACTCAGGTTGCTACGGCAATCAATGCGGGAATCGATATGGTGATGGTTCCCGACGAATATGTCGCCTTCATCAGGCAGTTGCGGACCCAGGTTGAGAACGGAGCGATTCCCATTGAGCGGATCGATGATGCGGTTTACCGCATTCTTCTGACGAAATTCCGTCTGGGCCTGTTCGAGCATCCCTTCGCAAATCCCGAACTTGATGCCTATGTCGGCTCCGATGAGCATCGGGCCATAGCGCGGGAAGCCGTCGCGAAATCCCAGGTTCTCCTGAAAAATGATGGCGTTTTACCCCTGGCCGAAGGCTCACGAATCCTGGTAGCCGGGGAGTTCGCCGACGACATCGGGGCTCAGAGCGGAGGCTGGACCCTTGAGTGGCAGGGCGTGCTGGGAAATGATAATGCGGGAACCAGCATCCTACAGGGGCTAAAGGACCGCTTTGGCAATGAGAATGTTGATTTTGCACCCCGGCCAGCCGACCTGGGGGCGAACGATCTGGGTGCTTACGACGTGATCATCTACGTTACCGGTGAAGAACCCTACGCTGAGATGATGGGGGACAACCAGAGACCGGCGCTGACTCCGATCCATCTGTCGTTTTTCAACCGCGTGCGCCAGGGGGGAACTCCGGTGATCAGCCTCATTCTTTCCGGTCGGCCGCTGATTCTTGGCCAGCTGGGAGAACTCAGCGATGCGCTGGTGGCTTCCTGGCTGCCGGGAACCGAAGGCGCCGGAATTGCTGATGTCATTTCCGGGGATATGCCGTTCACCGGGAAACTTTCCTTCTCCTGGCCCAAGGATGAAGATGGACTGGTGCAGGGATTGGACGACGAGGTATACGCCTATCCCCTGGGTTTCGGCCTGGAGTAAATGAGATCGCAGGTGTTCAGCATATACGCATAAAAAAAGCCGCCGGAATAATCCGGCGGCTTTTTTGTTGCAAGAGTTATAAGCGATCTTAGCGCTGGGCACCTGCCAGTGCCTGTTCAGCGAGTTCAAAGAAACCGCCGATGGTGATGGTCGCGCCGCTGATGGCATCGGGGGCATCGGTACTCTGGCTCGCGATGAAGGCTTCTTCAACCGCCCGGGCCTGTTCCCACCAGGGTGCAATGGCTCCGCCGTTTTCCACCATGCCGTATTCACCGTCTTTGGAGCGCTGGGCCTTGTTGGTGCCCTCTTCTTCGGGTTCTGCGTCCCAATGGGCGCTCACTGCGTAACCCGAGATTACGGTGATGTCCACAAAGTATTTCCAGCCATTGTGGAACTCTGCGTCGCTGGCGGTGTAATTGCCGTCGCGGTAAGGACCGTAGCCAACGGGACCGGCTTCAACGGCTTCGTTGACCAGTGCGTAGAACTCATCGAAGTGGATGCTTGCGCCGCTGATGGCATCGGGCTGTTCGGTGCTCTGCTCAGCCAGGAAAAAATCTTCCACGGTTTTTGCCTGTACGTGCCACTCGGCCATGGCGCCGCCCCGTTCTACCATGGGGTATCCGCCGTTTTCGGAAAGGGTGACCTTATCCACCCCGCCGTTGATGTTCGAGCCGTTCCAGCTGACTTCGCTAACCTCGCCGTCTTCAACGACCATGGTTACATTATAGCGCCAACCGCTGTCGGAGTAGCCGTCTTCCATGGCGAAATATACGCCGTCTTCGAAGCCGGCACCGTTTCCGCCGCCGCAGCTGCTCAGAGCAATGGCCAGAACCATCAGCATGGCAAAGCCTTTTGCTATATTTTTCATACACCCTCCTTGTGATTTATTTCACAATAAAACACGAATTATGTAGTTTCTGTATGAAGAGTATAGTATTACTTACCCTTATGTGCAATATATTGAATTACTTATTGATAAAAAAATATCTAATATATTTTAAATGGAATATTGAGATACCTGTATTCGTGAGCCCGATTAATCGACTGCTTCAAAGCGCGAGACCTTTCTGATACACTTGGAAAACATTGGAGAATTCATGGAACGGAAGATTTTAATCATAGGTGATGTTATCGGCCAGCCCGGTATGAGAGCCCTGTATGGCCGGCTTCCCGCGTTGAAAAAGCAGTACGGCGCCGACCTTTGCGTGGTGAATGGGGAGAATGCCGCCGACGGCTTCGGCCTCACTCCGGAACTGGCGGATACCCTGTTCGCAACCGGAGCCGATGTGATTACCACCGGCAATCACGTCTGGCAGCAACGGGAAATTTTCCGCTATCTCGACGAGCAGCCCAACATTCTCCGTCCCGCGAATTATCCCGCCGGGAATCCCGGTCACGGCTCAACGGTGGTTGAGCACGCAGGCATTCGATTCGGCGTTATCAATCTCCAGGGGCGCCAGCGAATGTGGCCCATCGACTGTCCATTTAAAAAGGGAAAGGATATCCTCCGTTCCTTGAAAAACTCCTGTGATGTCATTCTGGTTGATGTTCATGCCGATGATCCTCAGGAAAAAGAAGCCCTGGGCTTTTATTTCGACGGACAGATTACCGCGATGGTCGGAACTCATACTCACATCCAGACGGCCGACGAGCGTATTCTCCCGATGGGGACCGCCTTTATTACCGATCTCGGATCCACCGGTCCCGACGACAGCATAATCGGTTTCGATCCCCAGATCAGCATTCAGCGTCATCTGACCGATCTTCCACTCCGAAATGAGGTAAGCAGTAATCCGGCCCGTATTAATGGGGTTGTCATCGGCTTCGATCCTGACAAGCCGCTTCGATCAACTTCGATCACCCGGATCAGCGAAGCAACGGGAGTCTGATGTCCCCCCGGCGGAAAAGCGGCAGGAAGCGGCTCATCGATCTGCTCTGCCTGAATCATCCCGAACGGGATCGCCAATGGCTCTATGCCCGGATACTCGCCGGCGACGTCGCGGTGGATGGTCACAAAGAGCGGGATCCTAAGCGGCTGGTTGCCGGCGACGCGTACATCTCAATACATGGACTGGATCCACTCTCCGGATCAACCCGCGGTCCGGTCTCGGATGCCGCCGGAGCGTATGTAGGCAGGGGAGGCGACAAGCTCGCTCCGGTATTGGAACCGGCGCAATCCGCGGGGTTTCTATATCCGGGACAAATCGTCCTCGACGCCGGTTCATCCACCGGAGGGTTCACCGACTGCCTGCTTCAGCACGGCGCCGCCGGGGTGCATGCAGTGGATGTGGGTTATAATCAGCTGGATTTTCGGCTTCGTCAGGATCCCCGGGTATTCGTCCGCGAACGATGCAACATTATGAGCCTGAATCCCGGAGACCTCGTTCCTCCGGCTGCCCTGGCGGTCGCGGACCTTTCCTTCCGCAGCATGGAAGGAGTTGCGGCGCATATCCTAAAGCTGCTTCAGCCGCCGGCGGATAGCCGGGCACTACTGCTGGCCCTGATCAAACCCCAATTCGAACTGCAATACACCAATCTTGAACCCGAGGGATTCGACGGGGTGCTGCGGGACGGTGAAATCATCGAAAAAGTTCTGGCGCACACCGCAGGCCGATTGGCCGGCGAGGGAATCCAAGTTCTGCAGCGCTGGCCTGCCGGTATTCCCGGCGCCAGCGGAAACCGTGAGGTGTTTTTTCTACTGGCTGCTAAGGATTAGTGGTCACCGCCGCGCCATTGTATACCAGGAAGTATCCGTCCCGATCGACAGCGAACACATTTACGAAATAATTCGTGCTCGGTTCGAGTCCGTAGATATCCTCGTTTACCGCAACAGGCATGTCCCCGCCCCGGATCGGCCACCCGGGAACCTCAAAGGCCAGTCCCTCATCCAAAGCCCACTCGGCGATAATCTCGTTGAACAGCAGATCCGGGGTCTGGGAAATGAGAATATTGTACCAGATATCTTCCACCTGGGTCCGATTTTCAGGAAGCGGATCAGAGTCTCCGACGGCCTGCTCGAAGGCGATGGATATGCCCCAATCCGGCGCAGAACCGATAGGGTTCACGGTCAGCGTGGTATTCCCGGGGATGGGGCCGAGCGATAGGGTCGACCCGGGAACCGCATTCCCTGCGCTCACATTTCCCGACGAATCCCTGATGAGAATATTAAACCAGTACTGCGTGTTCTGGCGCAGACCGAAAACCAGCTGGCTGTTGATATCGCTTTGGGGTGATCCAAAGGGATAGATAAACCGATCCCCTGAATCAAGCGCGCTGATAATTTCGGGGAGGGTATCAATCTTTACGCCAGGGGTGAGGTCGAATGGATCAGCCATCTGCACTATGACTTGAAAGCTGATTTCTTCGGAATTGCTCATGTAGTTGGGGGCGAAACTCGCGGGGGTGTCATTGGTGTCTGCCCAACTGAGGGTAGCAGAACGATAGGACATGCCCGGGGCACCGGGACTGATCGCAATCGGAGCACCATCGTCCAGCTGCCATTCGCTAGTCTCTGCAGCGGCATCGGAATCGGTGTTGAATCCGATAAAATCCCGGGTAGGCCCCGGGATAAAGACCAGTTCCATGTCCCGACCCCGGCCTTCGCTTAATGTTGTGAACTCCAGCTCTCCCCCAGCGGTAAGCGACAAGTATCCGTCAGCGTATCAGTCCCGATTGATATCGCTGATATAGGAATTGGATTGTTCATCGAATACAATTTTGAAATCCGCACTGCCGTCGCCGGTCACGTCAGCGCCTTCGGGCAGGCCGTCGGCGTTTGCATCGACCAGTTGAAGGGTCCGGGTTACTCCGTTCTCGTCGAGGATGTTCATGCTCAAATCAGCGGACAGCTTCCCCTGGGAGATTATCTCCGCTTCAAGCAGCAGCTGGGAACATCCGCTGAAAATCAGCAAAAGGCTTAATGTCAGGCAGGCAAGTGCGCTTCGCTTTTTTTGATTCAGGGTCGTCCTCCGAAACTGATCCGATTGAGAACCGATACCGAGAAGTACTGGCCCGGTCTCGGAGATTCAAAATTCAGCTGGTAACCGGGAATGATGATAATCCCGATGCTCGGCCTTCCCGGCCTGCGCGGTATATTGTGAAATGCAGCGAACAGCTCGGCCGCCAGATTTCCATCGATATACCACTGATTCTCAACATCGGGACCGACTCTCCGGCCCACCAGGTAAATCTGGGCACCTGCGGAAATTCCTCCGCCCACTGAGAAGCGGTCACCAAGTGGCCAGGCGATCCGCACGCCCGTTTCTGGATTGAATGTCGTTATACTGGCGAACTGGAATTGGCTTGGTCGTTCAAGGCCAATGGCGAGGGAAATGGGAACAATCAGCCGGAAACCGGAAAAATCCAGACCTGCCGGTGCCAATTCACCATCGATCCTGCCGGCGAATCCGCTGTGACTCAGGATGCTGCTGGCTCCAAGCGGTTCCCGGCGCTCAATTCCGAAGGCCAGCGTAAACCCGGTGCCCGCACCCGAGGATTGATCTGACGGTTCAGATCCATCCGGGGCTGGCTGGCCCGTGAGGGGAATCGCGAGAAAAAGGCAGAGTGTGAAAATTAGCCTGCGTACGACCTGACCCATCGGGGCGTTTCCTTCGATATCGATGATAATGAGGAAACTATATACCATTTGGTTGGCTTAATCAAAAACTACTGCCCCCAAAACGGCTGATATCGATGAGCCAAATCATTGCGCAGGCAGTGAATGGATGTCACACGAAGCAATATGATTAACTTCAGGCCTAATTTTTTTGCAGACAAATCGTTACACCGAATTAATCAGCTGTTTTCGGGGCACTACCTACGGGAAATCTGAGGGTCGTAATGGTTCGCCGATGAAAATACCCTCACCACCGAGAAAATCAACCTCTTGTCCGTCGATCAGAAACTGCACGGCGTCAACCGTCGGAAACTGGGTGGCCGTGCGAACGAACTGTTCGAGCTGGAGTCGGTGTCCTTCCATGCCCATGGGATTGAATCGAAACTGCTCATTCAGGTCAAAGTAGGCTACGCCTCCTTCTATCCAGATGCGGTTGAGGCTGGAACCTTCCGGAATAAGGTTGCGGATGCTGCCACCCTCGCTTTCCGCCGGCTGATCGATGAGGGTCTGGATGGTCCGGGTGAGGGGAGAGTCCACAAAATTTACCGATCGTTCCCGGGGCACTACCGCGATGTCGCCGTTATCGGCGATTTCTACCAGGTAGATTAAATAGTTGCGCACCTTTTCCGTCGGGCCATCCTGGACCGAAGCATTTTCAGCAGGCGGTGTGACGGTTTCGGTCTCCACCGTCTGCTCATCTTCAGTCGATTGGTCAGATTGGCTATCGGCCTGTTCATCATCTCGCCGGTCGCCCTGGCTCTCTGTTGAATTGGTGGATTGACCATCTGTCGGGCTGTCCGTCGACGTATCCCGATCGGCTTCATTCCCCGTGCTCTCGGCTGATCCTCCGTCGCTCCCGGCTTCCGGTTCTCCGCCGGGGCGGTCCTGGGTAACCGAAATCTGATCACCGTCTTCCTCGCCAGACTCAGCATTTTCGTCAACGCCGATGCGCTGGTTGATGACCTCCACCAGGCCGGTGTTTTCCATAACCTGCTCGATATTCTGACGATTGACCAGCCAGACTACCAGTATGAGGAGAATTACGGCGATCCAGAAGAGGACTCCGAGGGATGTTTTTCGTTTGCGTTCCTGTTTAGACATAGACCCTCTAGCTATCGGAATAATCGCTTCCGGTCATAAGCCCCCAATTTGACAGTTGAGATATCCCTGCTCTATAGTTTGAATTGCTATGATAGAGTTGCGGGGAATTCCGGCCAGCCCGGGCATCGCACAGTGCAAGGTCCTGGTCCTGAACGATGATCAGCGGGATATCCCGCGCTACTCGATTAATGAAGAAATGGTTGCGAGTGAGTACGCGCGCTACAGCGAGGCGGTGGCCAAGGCAATTCAGGAAATCGAGGATATCAAGCTCCGATCAGAAGAATCTGAAAAATCAGTCAGTGCCGGCGAAATTCAGATGCTTGACACTCACAAGCTCATGCTCAGTGATCCCGATCTGGGAAACAAGGTTCAGGCCGGATTAGATGATCGGCTGTTGAACGTCGAGTTCGTCCTCTTCGATCTGATGCAGGATCTCGTGCAGAAACTCGAATCGGTCAGCGACGATTATCTCCGAGAGCGCACCGCCGACCTCCACGACGTGGGCAAACGGATTATCAATAATCTGATGGTGCGGGATCGCGTCGACCTGGCGAGCCTGGAAGACGAGGTGATTCTGGTCTGCCACGATCTGATGCCCAGCGATGCCATTGCCATGGACAAGGTCAAAGTAAAGGGCATAGCAATGGATGCCGGTGGAAAAACCAGCCACACGGCTATTATCGCCCGGGCTTTTGAAATCCCCGCGGTTCTGGGATTAGGCAATATCAGCGAGCGGGTCAACAGTGGCGACTATATTATAATAGATGGGTTCAAAGGGCTGGTTCTCCTCGATCCGGACCGTACTGCCCGGGAAGAATACCTCCGGCGTCTCCATGCCGCACAGAAGCGCGATATTCAGCTGATGCGTTTTAACGAATTGGCTGCCGAGACGCGGGACGGAAAGGTCCTGAGCCTCAAGGCCAATATCGAGATTCCCGAAGAGGTGGATGCCGCTGATACCCACGGCGCCGACGGCATCGGCTTATACCGGTCTGAGTTCCTGTTTATGCGTTCGGATCATCTGCCAGACGAGCAGGAACAGTTCGATGCCTACTCCCGGGTCCTGGCGGCCATGAAGCCCCGGCCGGTCACCATAAGGACCCTCGACCTTGGCGGGGACAAGCTGATGAACAGCCTTCAGGTTCAGGGGGGAGGGGAGAAGAACCCCATCCTGGGCTGGCGGGCCATCCGCTTCTGCCTGTCCCATGTGGATATATTCCGGACCCAATTGCGGGCCCTGCTCCGGGCAAGCATTCACGGGAATTTACGGATCATGATACCCCTTATCTCCAGCGTCGCCGAACTCAGGGAGGCGCTGGCCCTCATCGAAGCGGTGAAACACGAGCTGGAGAATGAGAAAATTCCCTTCTCGCCGAAGATCCCCACGGGCATCATGATCGAGGTGCCCAGCGCGGCCATGACCACCGATCTGCTGGCCCGCCACGCGAAGTTTTTCTCAATCGGAACCAACGACCTCATCCAGTACACCCTGGCAGTTGACCGGGGGAACGAACATGTGGCATACCTCTACGATCCCCTGCACCTGGGCATCCTGCGCAGCCTGAAAATGATTATTCAGAATGCCCATAATGCCGGAATTTCCGTGGGGATGTGTGGCGAAATGGCCGGCGATCCTCTGTATACCCTTATACTACTCGGGCTCGGCCTGGACGAATTCAGCATGAGCTCATTTGGTATTCCCCGGATCAAGCAGATCATCCGTTCGACTTCGATTCTCGAGGCCGAAGAGTTTGTGGGACGGGTGATGGAACTCGAATCATCCGAGGCCATAGCTGAATTTGTCTCCGCCACCATGGAGGAACGCTTTGAAATTAGCGGATAAAGAAGAACTCGTCCGACGACTGGACCGGATGGAAATGGCCATCCTGCCCCGGGTAGCCATCGTGGGCCGTCCCAACGTGGGCAAGTCCACCCTGTTCAATAGATTCGTCGGTAAGAGAAAGGCCATTACCGATCCGACTCCCGGGGTGACCCGGGATCCGATTTTCCATCGCACGGAGATCGAAGGTCGGGCCTGTATGCTCATCGATACCGGAGGACTCACCGAGTCCCGGGAATACCTGGACACCCTGATTACCAGCCAGAGCCTGTCCACCATTGAACAGGCCGATATCCTGGTGTTTGTCCTGGATGTGACCGAGGTCACCCCTGAAGACGAAGAATTTCTGGGTCGGCTGCGTCAGATGTCCGATCGGATCGTCCTGGCGGTGAATAAGGTTGATAACGAGCAACGGGCCCAGATGGTCTACGAGTTCTACTCCCTGGGTTTCGATACCATCTTTCCTATTTCAGCAACCCACGGCGAAGGGGTAGAAGAACTGGCGGAGGAGTTGATCCGCCGCATCGAGCAGGCCGAGCACAAGCGTATCCGGGAACAGAAACTGAACAGCACGGAAATCGAGGAGTTGAGGAAAACCGTCTCCGGGATACTCGAGGCCGATATTGCCGAAATTCAGGCTGAGGCCGCCGCCGAAGGCATCACCATCGATGCGGAAAAGCTGCTGCGGGCCGACCGCCGGGCCAGTCAGCCCTGGGATATCAGCATTGCCATACTGGGCCAGCCCAATACCGGAAAAAGCACCCTGTCGAACCTCCTCACCGGAACCAATTCATCCATTGTCAGCGAGGTAGCCGGCACGACCCGTGACGTCCTGGAAGGTAGTTTCTCCCTGGACGGCATAAAATACCGCCTGCTGGACACCGCGGGAATCCGCCGGAAAAACAAGGTGAAGGAAGACCTGGAATACTATTCGGTGACCCGGGCGATTTCCGCCATCGAGGAAGCCGAGGTGGTGTTCCTGATGATCGATGCCGAAAAAGGGCTGTCGGATCAGGATAAAAAAATCGCCGCCCAGGTGGTAAAGCTCGGCCGGGGAATTATCCTCTGCGTAAATAAATGGGACCTGCTGGAGGACGTTCCGAATCGCCTCCAGGCGGTGCAGGACCGGATCAATTTCCTCTTCCCCGTTCTGGAATTCGCGCCGATCCTTCCGCTCTCCGCAAAGAACGGAGACGGAGTCTATGAGCTCCTGGGAAACGCCACGAAAATTCAACGCATGCTGGATACCCGGGTCGATACGGGGTTGGTGAACCGGAATCTCTAGGGCTGGCAGGAGTAAACGTCGCCGCCGAGCCGCAAGGGGTTTTTCTGGAAGGTGAAATACATCACGCAGGTCAGCGTTCTCCCCATGAAATTCATCCTGTTCGTGAACCGCAAGAAGGATTTTCCCGAGAGTTACATCGGCTTTATCAAAAACCGGATCCGAGGTGATTTCGGCGTAAACCGAATTCCCATCCAGTTCGAGGTCAGGGACTCGAGGAGAACATGAAGCATCGGGGCTTCCTGCTGGCGGAAATCTGTGAAGTCCTCGATTGCGCGGTTCATCATATCCGCTATATCGAGGAACAGCTGCCGATCATCAGCACCGCATACGATACCCGCGGGCGCCGGATCTACAGCCTCAAAGACGTGTTTCTCTTTTCCCGAATCCTGAGCATGACCCGCAGCCGGGGCATGGGCCTTCAGCATGCCCTCGATACCCTGATTCGCGATCTCGATCGACCTTCAATCGATACCACCGCCCGCTTTCTGCAGATCCGCCATGAATTAATTAAAACCCGGCTGCAGAGCGTTCAGGCCGCTAATCGCCTGGCGATGAAGTACGAACTTCATACCGTCAATTCATCGGGACTAACCGAAGATGACCGCCGGCTGCATGGTTCTCCGGTTCATCGACGATTCTCACCCCTGGGTTATTTCTCTCAGGAACAGCTTCTTCCCGGAGACAGCTACGAACAACTGCAATCCGCCCTGGAGATTTACCTTGATGGAAGCACTTCGGACCCCGGGCCGGATTCTCAGTCCGGGGATTTTCATGCCGGAGAACCCGCCGCCTCCCAATCGCAGCCCCGGCGGATTCTCGCCGAGGGACGCTGGCTGGTTCTGACCCCGGATCCCTATCGGTCCTCAGATGGGTATGCCGGCGCCGCAGCGGTGACTCCCCTCCGGGGCTTGAGCACTCTGGAGTTCATGGCCGAGGCCATCCGGGCCGCCGCCGGCGAGTACGGCAGCCTGCCTCTGTGGGTGATCTCCGTGCGGCGGACCCATCTGCAGCATCTTCTGGGCTTCCTCAACAGCCGCCGGCTTTTTTCCCTCCCGTCCTCGCATCTGGTGGTGCTGCCTCAACCGGATCTTGACGAGCAGAGCATCGGTGATGCCGGCGCCCTGTTTTCCGTGAAAGAGCTCATGCTCGACGAGCTGCAGGCTGCTGGCTACGAGTTCGGCATGATCTACAGCATGGAGCATCCCCTTATCCCCCTTCCCGACGAGGATCTGGTGGCGAAGCTGATGTCCGGAGAACCTTCGGTAATCAGCGCGGCTATCCGCCGGGGCATAAGCGGAGAATTGTACTTTCGCATCAGCGACCCCCTCCCGCTGCGACCGGCGAAAACCCAGGATTCCGGCGTTAATCCACGGCTCCTGCAGGCCGATATTGCTAGCAGGCGGGTGCCCGCACTGATACAAAGTGCCCGCCCTCCGGCCATGACCATCCGGCCCCTGCGCTGGGAGTTTTTTCCGCCGTTTTACCGGATGGCGAAGTGGAAGGCTGCGGCCCTGAGCGAACATATGTCCCGAACCCATGCCTCCTGGAGCGGCAGTCGGGCACTCTCAGACC
>CAWZYW010000027.1:0-11396 GCA_963966255.1 uncultured Salinispira sp.
CATCGTCAGATGTGTATAAGAGACAGGTAATAGGTGCCGTAGGTTTCCAGCATATCGGGCTCAATGATAAAGCCCATGATCTGAATACCCTGCTGGTTGTTGTAATTGGCGTTGCGCTGCTCAACCGTGGGAGGCACGGCAACGG
Source organism: uncultured Salinispira sp. (assembly GCA_963966255.1). GTDB lineage: Bacteria > Spirochaetota > Spirochaetia > DSM-27196 > Salinispiraceae > Salinispira. The sequence continues at coordinate 146 of CAWZYW010000027.1, forward strand.
TAAGCCGCTTCCAGCCTGAGAAGTTCATGGTTCCCATTGGCAGAACCGAACGACGGCCGAAAAAGTCTTCAACAACGACGCTGAGCCGATGGTTGAAATTTCTTCCGACCACCCAGACCGAAATGGTCTTGGTTATACCGGGTACCTGCAGAGGACGAACAGGTTCGATTGAAATGGTGGTATTTCCCCGGCGGAAGTAATCCACCCGGACACCGAGGACGAATTCATCGGGTTCTTCGATATTCGCGGACTCCTCGCCAAGAAGCGGTTCTTTCTCAAAAGGGCCGCCTTCAAAGCGCCGATGGGAAACCACCCCGTCGTCGAGGGGAATACCGGTTCGCCAGAAGCCCGGATCTTCGAACTTGGAAATCGAAACTTCCTGAAGCCGCTGCTGGGCGCTGTCGACACCGATCTGGGTTGGATCGGGATCAGTGGCCTGGGCGACCATGGCCGCTGCCACCAGGGTCAGGATTACGAGTATGCTTACTATCCGTTTCATTTAGTTAACCCCCTGATTCCAAAGGTTGTCGACTTCCTCGGGATCCGAGAGGACCTCCCCGTCGAAGGGCTGCAGGAAGACATCGGTGAATACCTTGATTTGGTCGAGGTATACGTAAAAACCGCTTACGTTCTCACCCGGCGTGGTCCAAAGCACGATCTTGACCAGTTCCAGCCCCTTGCGGGAAGGAACGTATTCCACAGTCTGGGGAATGGCGCTGGGGATATTTACCGTGAGATTCCGCCAGCCCCGATAATTGATATCGTCTACATACAGGACGTGGCTGATGCCCCGGTAGTCCTGGAGGTGGATTTCGACATAATATTCGAAATTCGAACCCCAGACCCAGAAGTCAAGATTCTTTACGATGCCGGGAATGGGGATACCGGTGGGTACCGGTTCGCCGTCTTCATCCGGTTCGTCTTCAACAGGAATGAACTCGAGATAGTTGTAGCCCGGCCGGTCGAAAGCCGCCTCAACACCTAAAGCTCTTGGGGTCACGCCCGGAGGGACGGGATTGTTGCGGTTGTACAGTGCATCGGGATACGTCTCCACCCATGCAAACTGGGGAAAGCCATCAGTGATAAACTTGCTTCCTCTTACAATCCATCGAAAGTTCTGCCGGACTCCATAAAGATCAGTACCAGCCGGATCATCGAAGCGCTCAATGATACGAGACTGGAGATTCTCAGTATTATCTTGCGCAAACAGATTTGAAGAAAGCAGAATTATCAGAGCCATCAGGCATAATGTGAGCACGCTGCCTCGTCTCATTCTCCACTCCTTTGAATGCAAATCGCGGACCCTCATAGTCCACGTCAAAAGTATATGTTGTCTCCACTCACGTGTCAAACCGGATAAGTAGAGGCCAGTTCTAATACTAATCTTTTTATCGGCAAATGCAAGCAAATAGCGGTCGCTTATTTACCAACAGAGGAATCAGTTAGGTATGGAACCGAAACCCTCAAAGGAAGACCTGATTTCAGGCTCTCAGAACCATCAGCCGTGGCCAGATAGGCAAAGATCGAGGTCATGCTGTATGGAAAAGAACCGACAAGCGCTCCGCCCGGCGACAGCCCCGGAGCGATCAGCTCCAGTCCTTCAAATCTTCCTGTCTCAGGCAATAGCTCAATCAGCAGTTCAGGCTCCAGGAGCAGGACTGCGGCCCGTTCACCACGGCCATGGCGGATGCGGATTTCTTCGATGAGGGGAATATCCAATCCATCAATCTCAATAAGCTCAATCTCGCTGCTGAATCGATCTTCCAGATCCTGCATGCTTAGCTCAATGGTATCGAGAAATCGCCGGGAAAAATAGATACGGGGATCCGTGCTCATCCCCAGCAAATCGGCGCGGAATTCTGCGTCATCGATATCAGGAATAAACTGCGTGGAGATGACTCTTCTATCGTTTACCGGAGATTCTCCCAGGTAAAGGATGTGCGCCGATGACGGCAGCTCACCAAGCCAACCGGCAAGAGACGCTGCGAAGACCGGACTCGCGATGACAAGAAGGGTGTCTTCCCGATCCATGCCGAATTCCACGAGAGTCAGCTCCCGGCGCTCAAACGCATCAGGTATGTCCGCGATATGCAGCCGAAATCCAGCCTCGCCGGCAAGTCTCCGTAGATCCCGGCGGCTGAGATCCTGGCTCTCGAGGATAAGGGAAGTGGCCGGATCAAGCGGCAGGAACGCACCGGGACGCGGGGTGCAGGAAATAATAAGAGAGCCGGCAACAAGCATCACCGGCAAAGCGATCATGACAAGCAGGCATCGCCGCATCCGAGCCCCGGGCTCAGGCCCTGCGGCCCGGCCGGAAAAAGATCCGCATAAGCGGTTTGAATCGCTTTTCCAGAGACAAACGATACTGGATATCGCGTTCGAGGCGGGAAAAAAACCAATCGATAAGCACGGACAAGGCGGTGAGGCCGACTGCCAGGACCCAGGCCCAGAATTCCCGCAGCAAGCCGTACAGCAGCTGGATCACCGGGAGCGAGAAAAAGATGACCAGGCATAAAATAATCATCAAGGATCTCCACTGGATTTCGAAGCGGAGGGAACGCCATTGCAGTCTGGCGAGGACGGTGATCAGAAGAAGGTGAAAAACCGGGATGAACAGCACATTGATCTGATCCAGGGAAGTAATATTGATGAAATAGTACCCGATATTGTAAAAGGCAAAAAACCCTGCCAACTGGCTCTGATAGAGGATTAATCCCCGATCCCCTTCCTTGCGATATTCACCGAGATACTTTTTCGCGGCGAAAAGGGTAAACAGCACCGGAATCGCGTAATACATCGCTATAACGTATGCGTACATAGAGAGCCAATGGATTTGAAAACTGAGAATCAGACTCAATACCAGAAGCAGAATGAGTGCCAGACCAGCCCAGAGCATACCGTTGACGGCCCGCTTGCGCACCGGGATGAGATCCTGGAGATTCTCCCGATGGCGGTGAATGAGGTGGCCGAAAAACAACGGAATGGAAAATAGTAAAAACAGCTGCATATGTATCTGGGAACCTATCACTGATCGAGGAATTAGGGCAAGCCGCACAATCGTCGGCGGACAGGGAAAAGCTTCCCCGTATTGACAGACAAGTGGTGCGAAGCTAGGATTCGACCTCAGGATCAGTATTGTAAGGAGCGCGCATTGAAAGTCAAACAGGACCACCGAACGGTGGGCGTCGTCGAAAGCAGGGACCTGTTTATAGATGACCCCGAAGCTCTGATCCTGGAAAGCGGCCGGAAATTCGGTCCCATCAACATCAGGTATGAGACCTACGGCGAGCTCAATGATACAAAAACCAATGCAATCCTGATCGTCCATGCGTTCTCCGGAGATGCTCACGCTGCGGGGTATCATTCAGGGGAAGATTCAAAGCCGGGTTGGTGGGATAATATGATCGGTCCCGGCAAGGCATTTGATACCGAGCGATACTTCATCATCAGTTCCAATGTTCTGGGCGGATGCATGGGTACAACGGGACCCAACAGCATCGATCCGGCAAGCGGAAAAGCCTATGCTCTGGACTTCCCGGTGATCACCATACAGGACATGGTGAAAACCCAGAAACTATTAGTCGATCACCTGGGAATAGATTGCCTGCTGGCCGTGGCAGGTGGCTCCATGGGAGGCATGCAGGTCCTAGAATGGAGCATCGCATTCCCCAATCAGGTGAAAACCGCCATCGTGATCGCTTCAACCGGCAGGCTCAGCGCCCAGGGAATCGCCTTCAATGCTGTCGGTCGCAACGCCATCATGTCGGATCCGAACTGGCAGGGTGGAAATTATTACGGCAGCGCGGAGATTCCCCGCCAGGGACTGTCCATCGCGAGGATGATCGGCCACATCACCTATCTTTCCGACGAATCCATGAGGATGAAATTCGGACGGAAACTCCAGACCCGTGAGGATTATAATTTCGACTTCTCCGACCAGTTCCAGGTCGAAAGCTATCTCGAATACCAGGGAGATCGTTTTGTTGAGCGCTTCGACGCCAACTCGTACATTTATCTCTCGAAGGCCATCGATTACTATGATTTCTCCTCCCGCTATGGGAGCATAGACGATGCGATCTCCCGGACCCGCTGCTCATTCCTGGTGATCTCGTACTCGAGTGATTGGCTTTTTCCCACCTATCAATCCAAGGAACTGGTGTACGCCATGATGCGGCGGGGGAAAGACGTCTCCTATACCGAACTCGACAGCCCGTACGGTCACGACGCATTCCTCCTTGAAACCGGCCGTCAGGAAATCATTGTTTCAAGCTTCCTGAAATCAGCAATGGAGGGCCGACGATGAGCCGTCACGAAGATCCCACGCGATTCAGCTATGAGGAAATTAGCAGGCTGGTATCCGCCGGCTCCACCGTGCTCGACCTCGGATGCGGGGACGGCGAGCTCCTTCTGATACTGGAAGAGGAGAGGAGCTGTCGGGGCCGGGGGGTGGATAAGCAGGAAGATATGGTACTGGCCTGTATCAGCAAAGGGCTTTCGGTATTTCAGGGTGACCTCGACGAGGGTCTGAAAGATTATCCAAGCCAAAGTTATGACTACGTAATCCTCAACCAGACCCTTCAAATGCTGCAGGACCCCCGCTTCATCCTCGAGGAAATGATCAGGGTCGGTCGGAAGATCATCGTGAATTTCCCGAATTTCGGACATTGGCAAGCCAGATTCCAGTTGATGTTAGGTGGTAGGATGCCCCAGAACAAGCAGCTTCCAATCCCATGGTATAAAACGCCGAATATTCACTTCTGTACTCGAAAAGATTTCATTGATTTATGCGGCGACTTGAACCTACGGATAGTCGACGAAATCTGCCTGAACTCCGCAGGGCGGCGACTTGCCGTCGGGAAAAACGCCATGGCGACCCAGGTATGCATGCTATTGGAAAGCAAAAAAGCCTAAACTCTTGTCCTCCTGTACAATAGAGCGGACGGCAGCCTGGCTATTTGACCTTTTCCCGACACAATGCTACATTGTCAGCTCACTAAATGCGTACTCGGAGTGAGAGTGAAAAAGCTTTCATCTCCGCAACAAAACAGAGGGAGCTAGATTGTCCGCAAAAAACCATCGTATAAATGAGAACATTCGTGTCAGGGAAGTTCGCCTGATCGATGATGAAGGAGAACAGGCTGGCGTAGTCGCCATTGACGACGCTCTGGCCATGGCGAAGGAAAAGGGGTTGGACCTTGTAGAGGTCGCTCCCAATGCCAAGCCACCGGTTTGCAAACTTATCGATTACGGTAAGTACAAATACGAGATGGATAAGAAAAACCGCGAGTCGAAGAAGAATCAGACTCAGGTGAAACTGAAAGAAATCCGTATGCAGCCGAAGATCGAAGGCCATGATCTCCAGTTCAAGACCAAGCACGTACTTGAATTTCTCCAGGAAGGCAACAAGTGCAAAGTCACCATACGATTCCGCGGACGCGAACTCGCTCACACACACTTGGGAAGGGACGTACTGTTAAAAGTACTGGACATACTCGGGGAAGAGAATTACATCCTTGACCGGCAGCCCACCATGGAAGGCCGGTTCATGAGCATGATTCTCAGTCCCAGAACCAAAAAAAAGTAGAGAGGGTATCATGCCTAAAATGAAAACCCGCAAAGCTGCGGCAAAGCGTTATACGGTAACCTCTTCTGGAAAGGTGCGGTACAAGAAGCAAGGTCTTCGCCACATCCTCAGCAAGAAGAGCACCAAACGCAAACGGAAACTCCGCAAAGCCGGTATTCTCAGCCCCGCTGAAACCGAACGAGTGCGGAAACTGCTGCCCTACGGCTAAACCCCCTGGACAGCAGCGAGGGTAACCGACCCTCGGCAGTATCGTATCAGCCCGATTCGCAGGACCGGGTTCAGATGTAAAAAACACCGATCGCTTTCTCAGGAGAGCATCGGTCGTCAGGTTCGAGGTTATTGGCGTACCGAAGAACCGGCGCAGAGAAACAGCTTTACCGTTATAAACAGGTGATCGAAGGCCTAATTTCCTGCAAAGGCATTCGAACAACACAGGAGAGAAAATGCCAAGAGCAGTAGACGGAACCCGCCGGAAGGCCCGGCGAAAAAAAATTCTGAATCAAACCAAAGGTTTCTGGGGTAGACGCAGTACCCTTCATACCACCGCCAAGGATGCCCTGAAGAAGAGCCTCCAGTACGCATACCGCGACCGGAAGGTAAAAAAACGGGAATTCCGCCAGTTATGGATTGCGCGTATTTCCGCGGCGGTCCGGGAAGAAGGCATGTCTTATTCCCGTTTCATCAATGGCCTGAACAAGGCAAATGTTGAAATCAACCGCAAGGTACTTTCGAATCTTGCAATCGAAGACCCGAAGGCTTTTAAAGCCCTGGTGGATCTGGCCAAGAAGCACGTGTAAGCAACCGACAGTACGACCCTTTTCATGCATGTAACCGCGCCCGGGCTATAGCCCGGGCGTTTTATTTGGTGAGTGCCCCCAAAACGGCTGATTTGGTCCCAATAAATCTTTTTATCGGAAATGCTTATCAGCCTCACAGAAGACAGGCACTTCAAAAAATCCGTAATTTGTTACCGATCAGATACTTGTATGGATAGCATCAGCTGTTTTCGGTACACCATGTTTGCTTTACAGAGCCTTTGACAGCTCGTATACTGAAATCATAATCCAATTCAGGGGTGGGCAATGATCCGCATCGATCAGATAAAAAAACTTGAAAGCAAAATCCAGGAAGCAGTAGAACTGCTGACCCAGTATCAGGAAGAGAATAAACTTCTGAAAAACCGGCTTACGAATTATGAAGGCCGCATCGCGGAACTGGAAAACCTCATTGATCAGTACCGGGATGAACAGGGCGAAATCGAACAGGGAATCATCAAGGCCCTTGAACACCTCGACAGCCTGGAAAACGTAGTCGGGAGCATCAAGGAAGATGCGTCTGCCGCGGTACTTGCCGAACAGGAAGCCGATGCGATTCAACGGGAAATCGAGGCCCGGGAAGCAGGGATACAGGTAGAGGACATAGTCGAAACTGCCAACGGCACTTCACAGCCGGATACCGACATCATTGAAGCCGAGAATGACGAGGCGGAAACTGCTTCTGAGGAAATAGCTTCCGACGAAGATCCCGCGGATGACCCAGGCACTGAGGATGAAGATGAGCTGGTCATCGACGATGACCCGCTGGATGAGCAGTCAATTGAAGACGCCCTTGATGATGAAAATCAGGATGAAATCGAGATTGACGATGAAGAACTCGAGATCGATGATGTCGATATCGAGGAAACCATGGACGATGGTGAAGAGTCCGAAGATCCGGAAGATGATGGACAGCTCGATATTTTCTAGCCGACAGGGAGTACGGTTCTGCAGATGAAGGTCAATTTACTGGGTACCAGCTTTACGCTCCAGTCCGATGAACCTGCGGAATATCTCGAGGCGGTGGTTGAGGAATATGAATCTAAGCTGGATGAGATACGAAGCAGCGTTGAAACATCGGATCCGGTGAAACTGGCAATACTTACCGGCATTCTCCTGGTCGACGAGCTGATGAAGAAAGACGGTACCCGCCCTTCCCCTTCAGCTCTTCCTCAGCAGCCATCTGATGAGCTGGATGAAGCGGAAAGGATCACGCTGGAACTCATCGACAAAATCGACAGCACCCTGGAAGTCGCTGCCTTGAAAAAAGACGGTCCCGCGGATTGATTTGGCTGCGTCCTTGCAGGTAATCGATCTAATCAATTGACTGCCATACGGTCAATCGCTATTATTCAGCACACATGTCGGTTGTAACGAGTCAGCAGATTTCAAAACTATATCAAGCCTACGCAGGTGAAGAGGTCCTTTTCAACAAGGACGTCACCAGAGCGTTAATGCTCAATGGAAAAGGCGTTCATATTCGTTGTTTTGGGTACCAATGGCCCTGCATCATCCACTCGAGCTCCATGACCGGCGCCAAGCTGATTGTCAATATTAAGAGCTCTATCAAGCAGATCGTCGAGAAGGCGAACCGCAATGTCGGTTTGAATTTCAGTTTTATTCAGCGGGATCGCACAAATCCGGTCAGCTTCATCATGAAAGCGAAGGTGATCCAGTACACACCATATCACCCCGAGAAGCCGGATCTCAATTTTATGCACATCCAGTTTTCCAATCGCGCTCCTGATGAATTGATATTCCGCCTCGGTGATCTTCTCGATGCACAGACCCAGGCGAATGATCGAAAAGACGATCGCATTATCGTCAACCCCGATACGCAGAGAATCCTGAAACTCGCCATGAAAGATGCGGTGGCGATTTCCATCGACAATATCCCCAGGAAATGCATTCTCCGGGATCTGTCATTCGGGGGAGCAAAGGTTATTATCTTCGGGGTTCCCAATTTCCTGGTGAACAAAAGCTCGGTACTCACTTTGAAATTTGAGGACCCGTATCAGACCATCGCGATTCCGGGCAAGGTACTTCGCTTCGAAGAAGTTCAGGGCAGGAAAGATCTCGCCGCATTCGCAATCCGATTCGATGATGAGACCCTACCCAGCGAGTACAAATTACGGCTCAACCAGTACTTCAAACTCCGAAAGAAATAATTCCTGAGGAATAGCATGAATAATCCCGCTCGCGTTCTCGAACATTTGATATATATTTCCCTCCCTGAATCGATGCATAAGGATATCGGTGGATTTCAGCTGGATCCTACGATTATGCTCCCGGTGGAAACCGGAGGCGCTGGCGATGATCTGGATCTCGGTGCGTTGAGTTGGGAGATGATCATTTCGGGTATGCTGAAGATTCTCGCCTGGGATCAAAGCAATGAGAACGTCGATTATTATCGCGCATTCGTTCTTGCGGTGAAGCCCGATATTGTTGCCGAACTCACCAAATCCGGCATTGTCAAGGCAGACAACCGGGAGTGGGATATCGCGGAGGAGCTGTTTCTGGCGCTGACCGGGCTGCAGCCCGGCGAACCCAGGGCCACGCTGAATCTGGCGCTGATGTACGATCAAAGAGCCGAAGGATACCGCGAACTGGGAAATGACGAGATCCAAAAAGAGTTCGCTGACAAGGCGTTCAGCGCCTATATAAAGGCCCTGGGCCAGAAGCCCGAACTCCCGGAAACCCACTGGTATGCGGGCCATTTTTTCCTGCGGCAGCAATCCTGGGGACGGGCAAAAAAAGAGTTCTCGCGATTCATGGAGATAAGCCGGGATGATGAGAAAAAACGAGAAGTCGCCGACATCCTGAATCAGTTGAAAGGCAGTTCCCAGCGGGATGCGCTATTCAACGAAGCCTTTGATTTCATTCGCCTGGGAAAAGAGACCGAGGGCCTCGAAAAAATCGAGGAATTCATCGCCATTCAGGACAATGTCTGGAACGCATGGTTTCTCAAGGGCTGGGCCCTCCGTCGTCTCGGCAGGTATCTGGAAGCATATGAGGCCTTCTCTGCCGCCCGCGCCCGGGGCGGCGAATCCGGAGATTTGTTAAACGAGCTCGCGATCTGCGCCATGGAACTGGAACGCTATGAAGAAAGCATATCCCTTCTCGAGTCGGCTTTGGCTCAGGCTCCCGGGGATATCAAGCTCATGTCGAATATGGGTATCTGCCAGGTGAAACTGGGCAGGCTCGAAGAGGCTCAGGAATATTTTCTCCGGGTCCTCGATGCAGATGAAACCGACGCCATCGCCCTGAAATATCTGGAATTTATCGAAGAACAGCTATAAGCTCCGCCAGAACAACCACCGCGCCTCATAATTTCCACTGAATATTAATAAAGAATTCATCAAGAGGAAATTTCTCCTCAAGATTCCACCCTCCCCTGCCGATGCTTATTAACGGGAAGGTCGTGCCTCGTTTTTTACGGGATGGGTATTCCTTCCCCTTACTCTGTTTATCGGGGTATGAAATTGAACCTTTAGGGAAAAAATCGAAAAAAATACGGTTTTTTCTTTGGGAAGACCCGATTCCCGGTTCCGGAAAAGCCATTCTGTACGGTACAGGCCATATCGGCCATACCGGAGTGAATTACGTAGGCGCAGAATGGTTTCTCCGGGTCCGGGAGAAAATTTCAGGGAGCGGTCATCTTAACCAAAGATGTACTCGCCCGCTTTCTGAAATTGGATCCTGGGCCTTCATTAACCCAGCCCAGGCACGGATGCCTGGAATGACCCCATCATCATCAAGGAGGATGAGATGATCATTAATCACAATCTTAGCGCAATGTTTGCCCAGCGGGTAAATGGCGTTAACAACAACAACGTGACCAAGAACATGGAAAAATTGAGTTCTGGTCTTCGTATCAACCGCGCCGGCGATGACGCCTCCGGACTTGCGGTTTCGGAAAAACTGCGCAGCCAGATCCGCGGTCTGCAGCAGGCAAGCCGGAACGCCGCAAACGGAATCAGCTTCATCCAGACCACTGAAGGGTATCTGCAGGAAACCCAGGATATTCTCCAGCGTATCCGGGAACTGTCCATCCAGTCTTCAAACGGTATCTACTCAACTGAAGACCGTATGCAGATCCAGGTCGAAGTAAGCCAGCTGGTTGATGAAATTGACCGGGTAGCCAGCCACGCACAGTTCAACGGAATGAATATGCTGACCGGCCGCTTTGCCCGACCCGACGCAGCCGGTACTCCGGTCGTTGAGATGGCGTTCCACATCGGTGCCAACATGGACCAGAAAGAACGCGCATTCATCGGCACCATGACCGCCGCCGCCCTCGGCATGCGGAATATCGGTTCCGGCGATATCATCACCATCAGCAATCCGGTGAGCGCAAACGCGAACATCGGTATCGTTGACACCGCACTGGTGCGGGTCAACAAACAGCGTGCAGACCTGGGTGCATACCAGAATCGTCTTGAAATGGCCATCCAGGGCATCGACATCGGTGCGGAAAACCTGCAGGCCGCTGAAAGCCGCATCCGCGACGTCGACATGGCACAGGAAATGGTTGAGTACACCAAGAACCAGATCCTCGTCCAGGCGTCCAACGCGATGCTCGCTCAGGCGAACATGAAGACCCAGTCGGTTCTTCAGCTCCTGGGATAGGATGGTAGATATCCGGTTGGGGGGAAAACCCCGGCTTTGACGACTTTGTGATACATCAGGTTTTCCCCTATTCAGGCCTGTCTCCCGGTTTTCCGGGGCAGGCCTGAAGTTGTATCTTTCGGGAGATATCTCCGATACTTGCCCTTGAATTGTGGGTCCGGATGATATACTCTTAGGATGAGAAACGAGCCGTTAAATATCGGCACGTTTTCAGTGATCTTTG
>CAWZYW010000028.1:0-11372 GCA_963966255.1 uncultured Salinispira sp.
AGCCTTTGAACCGTCCGCCGGGCACCGCTTCAACAAACACAAGGTTCTTCTCGATCCCTATGCCAAGGCCCTGTCCGGCGGCTTCCGCTGGGATCTGAGGGAAGCCTTCGCCTATATTCCCGGACACCCGGACCAGGACCTTTCGTTCTCCGAGGCCGGCGATTCAGGCAATATGCCGAAATGCGTGGTCGTCGACGATGAGTTCGACTGGCAGGGCGATAGGCCGCTTAACTACCCTCTGCGGAATGTGGTGATCTACGAGACCCATGTAAGAGGACTTACCGCACATCCCAGCGCCGCATCCCGATACGGGGTGCAGCATCCCGGCACCTTCAGGGGCGTCACGGAGATGATCCCGTATTTGAAGGATCTGGGGATCACCAGCCTGGAGCTGCTTCCGGTGCAGGAGTTCGATGAGTTCGAGTACGAAGAACGGACCAATCCCCATACCGGTGAAGCGTTGAAGAATTACTGGGGTTATTCCACCATCGCCTTTTTCGCCCCCAAGGCAAGCTATGCCCACAGTGATGAGCTGGGCCGGCAGGTGAACGAGTTCAAGGAAATGATCCGCCAGCTTCATGCAGCCGGCATCGAGGTGATCCTCGATATCGTGTTCAATCACAGCGGCGAGGGTGACCAGATGGGGCATACCTTCAGTTTCCGGGGCATCGACAACCGGATTTATTACATGCTCGCCCCCGAGCGCCGCTATTACATGAATTACTCTGGCTGCGGCAATACGCTCAACTGCAATCATCCGGTGGTACGGGGGATGATCATCGACGCCCTGCGCTATTGGGTCCAGGAAATGCACATAGACGGCTTCCGTTTTGATCTGGGCTCTATCCTCGGACGTGATGAGAACGGCGAGCTCATGGATAACCCGCCGGTGCTGGAGCGCATCGCCGAGGATCCCCTGCTGCGGGATACCAAGATCATCGCCGAGGCCTGGGACGCCGGTGGCGCTTATCAGGTGGGAAATTTTCCCGGTGGTCGCTGGGCCGAGTGGAACGACCGGTACCGGGACGACATCAGATCCTTCTGGAAAGGCGACTGGCACAAGGTCAGCGACTTCGCCACCCGCTTCGGAGGGAGCGCCGATCTCTATCTCCAGACCGGGCGAAAACCGTTCCATTCCATCAACTACATCACCGCGCACGACGGTTTTACCATGAATGACCTGGTGAGCTACAACGAAAAGCATAACGAGGCTAATGGCGAGGAAAACCGCGATGGTCACAATCATAATCTGAGTTTCAATTACGGCGCTGAGGGCCCCAGTGACGACGGTGAAATCAACGCCACCCGGAACCGCATGGTCAAGAATATGCTTGCCACCCTCCTGCTGTCGAGCGGGACGCCTATGATGCTCGGCGGGGACGAGATCCGACGGACCCAAGGAGGCAATAATAACGCCTATTGTCACGATAACGAAATTTCCTGGTACGATTACGGAAATATGGATCTCCACGCTGATATTTACCGCTTCGCCAGGATGCTCATCGCTTTCCGCAAGAATCATCCGGCGCTGCAGCGTCAGGAATTTTTCGTCGGCCGGGATATTTCCCAGAATCAGGTGCTGGACATCAGCTGGTTTAATGAGTTCGGCGAAGGAATGGACTGGGGCCGGAATCTCAATATCATCGCACTGAGGATCGACGGCAGCCAGAAGGAAATCCACGCCGACCAGGACGATACCGATCTGCTCATGCTGTTCAACGCCACGGGGGACAATGTGGAATTTTTCGTCATCCAACCGAAACCCGGCCAGCGCTGGTATCGGGTGGTCGATACCGGGCTGGACAGCCCCCACGACGTGGTTCCCGACGAAGAAGGGGTCCGGGTCCAGGAACTGACGAGTTACCTGGTAAGAAGCCGCTCCCTGGTGCTGATGATTTCCCGCTAAAAAAAACCACGCAGGTGATAATACCCGCCGCTTTCAAGGGTCGTCAGGTTCATGGAGATAATCGCCCGGGCGATATCCTCCGGGCTGCGAACCTTTCCTTCCTCTGCCGCGGAACGGAAAAAATCCACCTCGGGGAAATCATCTGCGTTTTTCGACCGGATCATCTCTTGCATATTGGTTTCCACCATGCCGGGTGAGAGGGAGACTGCTTTCACCGGATTGGGAGCATGTTTCTGCTCGGCGGCGATGCTCATGCTGAGCATGTTGATCGCCGCCTTGCTCATGGAGTAGATACCAGCGCCTGGCATGGGGCCCTGCGATGCGCCGGAGCTCATGTTGAGGATGATTTTATGATCGCTTTCCAGTGTTGCGAAACGTTCGATGAACCATCCGGCCAGCAGGGTGGGGGCCAGGCAGTTAGCGGTCAGGGCATGGCTCGCTTCAGTAATATGACCGTCATCCCGCCAAAGCCGGCCGAGTGTCTTCAGGGGATCGAGGAGGGCGGCGTTATTGATCAGCACGACTGACTCAGGCTTGCCGCGTTCCTCATCGTGACGATCGCAGAGATCGTCCAGCTGGTCCAGAAGGCTCCGCAGGCGCTGATGCTCGGCCAGATCGGCGCGCAGGGATCTGAACCACCCCGCTTCACGGTTGAGCAGCCGCGTTAATTCGTCGGGCTCGGTCCGGGAGATGCCGATGATGCCGCATTCCGTCCCCAGCTGACGGGCGTATTCCTCAGCGAGCTGTCGCCCGATGCCTTTGCTGTATCCGCTGATGATAATCAGACGCTTCATAAATGTCTCTCCTGAGCCGATCTTCTGATATCAGTATAAGGGATTTTACCCGGGGCGGAACTTGACAACTGCTCCGGATGGGATCATATTAGCGGATAACAGCGCCAAAGAAGACGAGTACCCGGGAACGGAACCAGAAAGAGAGGAAATCCATCGGCTGAAAGATTTCCGGCGCCCCCCCGGCGAAAACCCCTTCTCAGCTGCAGCCTGGAACGGCCCGCGGGCCCAGTAATGGCTGCCGGTATTCCCCGTTACGGAACGGTCCCGGGACGGATTCCCGTCAGGAGCGATTGCTCCGCCGTCCGGGAAAGAGCGCCCGATCACCCCGATCGGGAAGTAAGGTGGTACCGCGGAAGGCCGTTGCGCCTTTCGTCCTTATGACATACTGCAAATGCGTCCGGCGGACGCCTGCGGATGCGGTACCGGTTTTGCCAATCCCCTCATCCGCAAGCATAAAGCCCGACGCCCGACACCTTACAGGAGGTGCGTATGTCTGAGGCAGCAGTCGCGGAAAAAAACAGCGACGCCCAGAACAATGAGGACCGGTTGTACCGGATCCGTCACACCGTGGCCCACGTGATGGCCGAAGCGGTGCTGAGAAAATTTCCCGAGGCGAAAATCGCCATCGGGCCGCCCATCGAAAACGGGTTCTATTACGATTTCGATCTGCCCCGGCCCCTCAAGGAAGAGGACCTGCCGGAGCTCGAGGCGGAGATGCAGGAGATCGTGAAGGGCAAGTACGATCTGCAGAGACAGGTGATCAGCCGGGACGAGGCCAAAGAGCGCTTCTCCGATCAGCCCTACAAGCTGGAACTGGTGGACGCCATTCCGGCGGGGGACGAGGTGAGCCTCTACACCGTCGACGAATTCACCGACCTGTGCCGCGGCCCCCACGTGGAAAATACCCGCGACATCAACTGGAAGAGCTTCAAGCTCCTGCGCATCGCCGGCGCCTACTGGCGGGGTGATTCCACCCGGCCCATGCTTACCCGGATTTACGGCACCGCATGGGAGGATCCCAAACAGCTTCGCCAATACCTGGAGCATCTGAAAGAGATCGAGAAACGCGATCATCGGAACCTCGGCCGCGACCTGGAGCTTTTCCATATCGAAGACGAGAATCCCGGTCAGATCTTCTGGCACCCCAAGGGGTGGAGCATCTATCTTGAAATCCAGGAATACGTTCGCCGGAAAATCGCCGCTCAGGGCTATAAGGAAGTGAATACTCCTGCGGTCATGCCCAAGACTCTCTGGGAGCGATCGGGCCACTGGGAAAAGTACAAGGAGAACATGTTCGTCACCGAGAGCGAAAAACGGGAATTCGCCCTGAAACCCATGAACTGTCCCGGGCATATTGAAATCTTCAAAAAGGGTTTGAAAAGCTACCGGGACCTGCCCCTGCGCATCGCAGAATTCGGCAGCTGCACCCGGGACGAGCCCAGCGGAGCCCTTCACGGAATCATGCGGGTGAGGGGCTTCGTTCAGGACGATGCCCATATTTTCTGTTCCGAGGATCAGATCGGCGACGAGGTGACCCTTTTCGTCAAGCTGCTGCAGGAAATGTATGCCGATTTCGGCTTCGGGGAAGAGAACATCATCGTGAAGTTCTCCACCCGCCCGGAAAAGCGGGTGGGGGACGACGCCACCTGGGACCGGGCCGAAGCCGCACTGGAGGCGGCCTGCAGGCAGGCGAAGCTTGATTACGAGGTTGCCGAGGGCGAGGGGGCATTTTACGGGCCCAAGCTCGAGTTCACCCTGGTGGATGCCATGGGCCGTCACTGGCAGTGCGGAACCATCCAGGTTGACTACCAGCTGCCTTCGGCGGAACGCCTCAACGCCAGCTATATCGGCGAGGACGGGGAAAAGCACACTCCGGTGCTATTGCACCGGGTGGTACTGGGCAGCCTGGAGCGCTTTATCGGTATTCTCATCGAGCAGTACGCCGGGGCTTTTCCGGTATGGTTGGCGCCTCGCCAGGCGGTGGTGATCCCCGTCGGTCCCGCTTTCGAAGAAGGCGCCGCAGAGGTGGCTGCCGAGCTGGAAGCAGCGGGTCTGCGGGTGAACGCCGATCTCAGCGACGCGCGGATGAATGCCAAGATCCGCAAGCATCAGAAACAGAAGGTGCCATATATGCTGATCATCGGTGAGAAGGAGATTTCCGAAGGCACCGTATCCATCAGGACCCGGACCAACGAGCAGATGAACGACATGCCGCTGGCGGAGTTCATCACCTTCGCCAAGGACAAGATCGAAAGTAAGGCTCAGCTTTAAGGCGTCGGCAGACGGCGGACCGCAACAGGCCCGCCGTCTGCCGTTTTATTATAACAACATCGACAGGAGAAGCCATGACAGCACAGGAAGCGGTAGCGAGACTGAAGGAAATTGGAGCGGATATCAAGATCTGGAGTGGTATCGGATCCCTCCTCGGCTGGGATCAGGAAACCTATATGCCCGAGAAGGCCGTGGCCGAGCGAAGCAAGCAGCAGGCGGCTCTCAGCAGTCTCCTGCATGAGAAAAGCACCAGCAGCGAGATCGGCGAACTGCTGGAAGTCCTCGGCGCCGACGATGATCATCTCAAGGGGGACGATGCGGTCTGCGGCGATATTCCGGAACTCGACCGGGCTTTGATCAGGGTCGCATACCGCAGCTATTCGAAGGAAACCAAGCTGCCCGCCGACCTGGTCCGGGAACTGTCTGAAACCAGAAGCCAGGCTCAGGCGGTTTGGGCGAAAGCCCGGGCGGAAAACGATTTCCCCAGTTTCCAGCCCTGGCTGGAAAAGCTCATCGATCTTCAGCTGCGGACCGCCGATGCCTTCGGCTGGGAGGACAACCCCTACGATGCGCTGCTGGACGGTTACGAGCCCGGTATGAAAACCGCCGACGTGGACCGGGTATTCACCGCCCTGAAGGCGGACCTGGTGCCCCTGGTGAAGAAAATCGCCGAATCCCGGCAGGTGGATAACAGCTTCCTGACGAAGCATTATCCCGCTGATCTGCAGGAAAAGTTCGGCCGCTTCGTCCTGGAAAAGCTGAACTACCCCATGGACCGCGGGCGCCTGGACGTCACCGCCCATCCCTTCACCACCGAGCTGGGCTCGGATGATATCCGAATCACCACCCGGTACCTGGAAAATTTCTTCAATTCATCGCTGTACAGCATCGTCCACGAAGCCGGTCACGGCCTGTATGAACTGGGCATGGGGGAGGGTATCCGGGGCAACATACTGGCCACGGGTACCAGCCTGGGAATTCACGAGTCCCAGTCCCGGACCTGGGAAAACCTGGTGGGCAGAAGCCGGGAATTCTGGCAGTTCTTCCTTCCCCATATGAAGGAGGTGTTTCCGGAAAACCTCAAGGGTGTCGACGTGGATGCCATGTGGAAGGCCGTTAACAAGGTGGAACCTTCATTCATCCGGGTGGAAGCCGACGAGGTGACCTACAGCCTTCATGTCATGCTGCGCTTCGAACTGGAAAAACAGCTTATCAATAAGAAGCTGGCTGTGAAGGATATCCCCGAAGCCTGGAACGAAGGAATGCGGGAGATGCTGGGCATCGTACCGCCCAACGATACCGAAGGCTGTCTCCAGGATGTCCACTGGAGTTTCGGACTGTTCGGCTACTTCCCCACCTATGCCCTGGGCAACCTGTACGGATCCCAGTTATGGAACGCCATGATGAAGGATCTGCCCGATACTCCCGAGCGAATGGCTGCCGGTGATTTTTCGGGCATCCTGACCTGGCTGAGGAGCAATATCCATCAGCACGGTTCGGCGAAAACCGCCGACGAACTGGCTCTCGATATTACCGGCGAGAAACTCAATGCCTCGCATTTTGTGGAGTACCTCATCAGCAAGTACGCCTTGGTGTACGGCTGGTAAATAGTTCCTGGCTGTGCCGCTAAAAAAAGGCGGCACAGCTTATTTTTTTTCCCGCTCGGGGGTAATGCCTGCCGATAAGGATAATGATATGCAGGTCGTCTTATACCGGAAAACGAAACAGAATCAGCTCTATTATTACTCCATCGACGATAGGCAGCAGTCTCTCTTCCATCCACACGCGATCACGGTCCATTGGGGCTCCACCCCTGAAGGAGGGAGGGAGCGTCAGTATTTCTTCGCTTCCGAAAAAGAGAAGAATCGGAAGATCCGAAGCATTCTCGTGGAAAAATTAAAAAACTACGACGTCCTGTACAGCTACTTCAAGGACCGGGGTGCTTCCCGCGGAGAAGGTGGCGCTGAGGATCTGCTTTCGCGGATCTCTTAAATATCTCAGCGGTCTCCGTCCTTTTTATTCTGCCCCTCTACACCATGCCGAATTTCTGAAATAAAGCCGATTACTTTCTCTATTAGCGAAAGCGCCAGAACCGGCGCTACCACCGCTTCGGTTACGAGGGCTATCATCGGATAGGCGCTTTGCAGGGAAGGGATGAACTGCAGCAAGGCGATGCCGTAGGCCGCCATGATGAGAAAAATTGATGTCTTCGCAAGGATGCTCGAATGGTGGGGCGTGATCCTGCCGTGAATGATCGTCAGTACCCCTGCAGCGGCCCACTGGAAAAAGAGCCTGGACATTACCAGGACGAAAAACCAATCGGGCAACAGATCGAAAATAATATAAGCGATGGATATTGAGATGAGAACCGCGTAGTCGCTCATGCTGTCCAGGTACGCTCCGATTTTGGTGGTTTCCTTCAGCCTTCGGCTGATGTTGCCGTCGAGGAAGTCGCTGATAAAAGCCACGGCTACATATGTGATGAGCGCCGGCAGCACCGGCTGAGTGGGCATCAGAATGATGAGGAAGACGATGGCCGGCAGGCTGGTAATCCGGATCAGCGTGATAAATATCGGAATATTAATACGATAGAGGGCCGAGCCGTCT
Organism: uncultured Salinispira sp.; assembly: GCA_963966255.1. Taxonomy (GTDB): domain Bacteria; phylum Spirochaetota; class Spirochaetia; order DSM-27196; family Salinispiraceae; genus Salinispira. The sequence goes on from CAWZYW010000028.1 coordinate 7,579, forward strand.
CGGGTGTGGACGAAGTATTCCAGCATATTGGACAGGATCAGCATGATCAGAAGATGATGGATAAAAAGAACAGCGGAAAAAGCAAGGACATCGCTGAATGCAAGGGCGAATCGAATGGCCAGTACCGCGAAAACCGCGCTGTGGAAGGTGAACATTCCCAGGAGATGAAAAGCGAGGTTGCTGAGCAATCGGTTTCGTCGCGAAGGTCCGCTCATAAGGTCAGCATAGGTAATGGGTTTTTCATCGTCAAGACTGGCGATTGACGGGCCATTTCTCATCCCCTAAGCTATGGCTATATCGGAGGAATCATGATCGGCGCAATCGGTAAATTGATCGCAGGTATCAACGGATACCAACGCCCCGGTGAAATCGCCGCGGGTTTCGCGTGTGGGCTTTTTCTGGCGACACTGCCCGGGGCTAACCTGCTCTGGTGGGTATTCTTTATAGCCTTCGCCCTGGTGAAGATCAACAAGGGAGCAATGCTGCTTACCCTGCTCTTTTTCCCGCCTCTGATGAGTCTCATCGATCCGCTGCTGCATCAGCTGGGCTATGCGCTGCTGACCTGGGAGCTGCTGCAGCCATTCTACGTCTGGTTTGCCGGCGTCCCCCTGGCGGCTCTGACGCGATTCAACAACAGCCTGGTTATGGGCGCGTTGGCGCTTGGCTTACCCCTTTGGATCCTGGCCAATATTCTGTTCCGGCTATTCCTGAAATTTTACCGCAGCACCATTCGTGATAAGTTCATCAGGCCGAAACTGGTTCCCTGGCTGAAAAGGATACCGTTGGTTAAGTACCTGGTGTTCGCGTTCGAAGCCCTTTCCCGGGCGGCGGGGGCAGCATGGCGGTGATAAAAAAGAACTATTCAGAAAAAAAATTCCGCAAGCTTCTGCATATCCTTCATAGTCCCCACCACCGGCAGGAGCTGGAGCAGCTCTTTATCAAAGAAGACCAGCGCTACCGCCTGAAGGAAAAACTCGACAAGAACGAGAAAAAGTTCCTCAAGGAAGCGGGGAAAATCATCAAACAGAATCGCGGACTGCTGCGCATCGGGCGGCTGATCATTCTCGGGCTGCCCCTTGCCGGCCTTCTGGTGTTCGCAGTGTTTTTTATGAACCCCATGCTCGAAGGTCTGCTGGAGAACGCCCTGGAGTCCACCTTCAACGCCCAGGCCGAGGTGAGCGGATTCTCCCTGCGACCCCTCCAGCCGGGCCTGTCAATCGATTTGCTGGTTCAGGGCGATGAAAAGTCACCCATGCGGAATCTTTTCGAAATCTCTGATGTTGAATTGAGGTTGAACCTCGATGCCCTGCTCAGGGGATCGGTGGTCGTTGAAAACCTTCAGGCCGGAAATATCAGCTGGGGCACCGAGCGACAGAGCAGCGCGACGCTTGTGGATGCGGATGGCAGCGATATCCCCGCCGACGGAGATTCCTCGGGTGCCGAATCTGACGCCTCCGGGGATGGCGTCGGCTCCGGACTCCTGGAAAACCTCGATGCCGACGCGGTAATGGCGGACCTGGAAAACCTGGTGCAGTCTCCCCAGCTTATTTCCGGGCTGGATGAGCAGGTGCGGGGGACGATTCCCGGATGGCAACAGGGTGCTGAGGATATCACGGGCCAGGTGCGGGAATATTCTGATGAGTATGCCTCCCTGTTATCCACCGACATTTCTGCCATAAACGATGTGCAGACCCTCACCAACCTCGGCGTTCAGCTCGCCGAAGCCGGAGCCGAGGCCCGGAGCCTGTCGGAGTCTGCGGCCGCGGAAGTAGGGAATTTCCGTCGGGAATATGCGGTCCTCCAGGAGCAGTATCGGGAAATACGGAGCACCATTGATGAGGAAATCAATCTGGTCAGCGGTCAGCTCGAAGGCCTCCGGGCCGGCGAGTTGGGCGGGCCACTTGAATCGGTGTTGAAAACGGTGGTGGAACAGCTGCTTGGAGAGAAAGCCGCCCTGCTGTTCCGGGGTTTGGAATATTACCAGCGTTTCCGGGATTCGGCTCCGGATGAGCCGGGGGAAGGCCGGCGGGGCACCCCCCGGTTTCTCCCCCGGGGGGGTGGTGTTTCCCTCCCCATCCCCCGTTACCCGTCCTTCCATCTGGTGCGCGCCGCTGCGACGGTGAGCGCCGAAGATCTCGCTGAGCAGGCTCTCGAGATTACCGACCTGAGCAATCAGCCGGAGCTGGTCGGGTCTCCGGCCATAATCGATTACACCGGCGTCATCGGCGTACCCATGAGGCTTTCCATTGAAATCGACGGTCGGGAACCGGGACGAACCCAGGCATCCATCGAGGGTCGGGCCAGCAACGTGGAATTGTCGTTCACCGCGGTGCCGGATTTTCTCGAAGTCGAGGAAATCGCCGGTCCCGGGGATATCGACGTCACCATTCTCACCGACAGCGCCGGCGGCTCTTCCCTGGATAGCCGCATAAGCCTGCTGGAACCCACGGTGCGCGGCGGGGCTACCACGGGCATCGCGGCAAGCGTACTCCGTGCTCTAGAATCCGCGGAGCAATTATACGTTGGCTTCTCATCCGGTCTCGACGATTCCGGCGGGTTGGTAAACTCGGCGATGGAATCCAATATCCCCTCGCTCATTTCATCGGCGGTCGGCCGGGAAGTCAGCGGCCGCATTGAGGAATATCGGCAGGAACTGGGCGGCCGCATTGAGGCCTATCGCGTTTCCCTGTACGATGATCTCGCTGATTCCTTCGGCCCTGCCGGCGAAGCTTTCGGTGAGCTGGAGGGCAGCCTGGGTCAGGCCGAGTCGCTGGAGGACCGCTTCGATATACTTGCCGAAGAGGCCCGTCAACGGATCGCTGATCTCAGCTCAGGAGCGGCAGAGGATGCCGTAGACCGGGTCAAGGACGCCGCACAGGATGCCGTCCAGAATCTTCCATCGCTGCCCAGTCTGCCCGGCAGAAGAAACTGATGCTTAGGATTTATCATGAATTTACCTAATATACTGACCAGTACCCGGCTCGTCTTCGCGCCGGTGTTCTTCTTGCTGGCTTTCTCGCCGACCTGGTTTGATGCGCCGGTGCTCCCGATATACATCATCCTCGTCCTGATATTTATCTATATCGAACTTACTGACATCGCCGACGGATACATTGCCAGGAAAAAGAATCTGGTTACCGACCTGGGCAAGGTCCTGGATCCTTTCTCGGATGTGGTCAGCCGGGTTTCATACTTTCTTGCCTTCGTGGTGCTGGAAATCATGCCCCCGGCGGCATTTCTGCTCATCCTGTACCGGGAGATCGGAATCATATTCATTCGCATGGTTCTCGCTCAGAAGGGCATTGCCCTGGCGGCCCGGAAAGGCGGCAAACTCAAGAGTGTTTTGTATTTCATCGCTTCAGCGCTGGGACTTCTGGTTCTGGGGGATGCCTGGCTCGATATATTCGGAGCCCTCGGGGCAAGCGCCGGATTCTCGCGGACCGCGGAGCTATTGGTTCCCGGGGTTTTCTGGCTCTCGGCGATCTTCGCTATCGGTTCCTTTGTGGACTACCTACTGGTATTCCGCAGTCATATTCGCAGTGACGATGCCGCTGACTCCTGAGCGGGTAGACAGGTCGGCTTTTGTTCAATTTTTTGAACAATTAATCCCGCGTCTAGTTGACAGGTAAACTCTGAATTTGTTACTTTCAGCCTCGCACCGCGGAGGTCATGAACCGAAGCGAGGCGCACCGGAAACTTCGGTTTGCGGTTTGGTCGGGAACTTCGAAGCAATCTTCAAAAAGTTGCAAACGACTCCTTGACAATCTGAACGAGCTTCTATATAGTTCGTTCTC
>CAWZYW010000029.1:0-11350 GCA_963966255.1 uncultured Salinispira sp.
CCCTGCGGCGGTTTTCTTCGCTCATCCTGCTCAGGGTATAGGCGGCAGCTTCGGTAAACGCCCCGCCGAAGCCCATTATGCGCTGGTATTCCGTTGCGGGATCGAGGCGATAGCCGTTGCGACCCGCGGATTCGCTTCCCCTTAGGTCAAGGGGCTTGCGAAGCCACTGTTCGGACTGGTACTTGCCGCTGATGATCACTTCCGCTTCAAATCGCATGCTATAGCTCTTTCCTATTGATATACCCGGATGTACTCCAGCTCCAGTCGGGCAGGAAAAGCCGCATCATCAATCTCGCCGCCCCAATACCCGCCGACCGCCAGGTTCACGATGAGATGAAAATTCTGGTCGAAGGGCCACTGCGCCGGTCCGGTCATATCGCCCTTTGCCTGCTGGGCGTAAATCTCGCCGTTGACCAGGAATGAGAAGCCTTTGTCGCTCCAGTTCACCCGATAGGTATTGAACCGATCACTCACGCCGTGGAAGGGGTGTACCGAGGTGAACTGGTTGCGCTTGGTGTGATTGTTGGCTTCGCTGTGCAGGCTGAAGTGAATGACATCCTGCTGACGGCCGATATGCTCAAGAAGGTCGATCTCGCCGCAGCGCGGCCAGGGAGTTCCGGTTCGAATCGAATCGGAAAGCATCCAGATTGCCGGCCAGGTACCCCTTCCCCGGGGAAGCTTTGCGCGGAATTCGATGGAGCCGTGAGTCCAGCTCGATTTTCCATAGGTGTTGAGCCGGGCCGAGCGATACACGCCGTCGTCCCCCTGGGCGGCTTCGATTATCAGTCGACCGTTTTCTATGCGGCTGTTTTCCCTGGACTCGGTATATTCCTGGGCTTCATTATTACCCCATCCGTTGGGACCGCGCCCGATATCGTAATTCCACTTTTCGGGATCGGGCGACCCGTCCCGGGAAAAATCATCCTGCCACACGAGCCGATCGTAACTTTTCACCGATGCTCCTCTTTGGTTTCTACTGACAACTTTTTTATCTTCCTACGGGTTTTTTTGGTTGTCAACAAAAAGTTTCCCATGTAAACTTACAAGCATAGAATAAAAAATCAGGAGCCACCCTATGAGCCCCGACCGTTCACCCTTGCTCTACGGAGCCAGCGAAATTCCGAAGAAGAATTTCGAAATCAGCGGCGAAGTCGTCGATCTCGATGGCCGCCGGTGGTACCGAATTGCCAACTACGATGCAATGGAACCCTTTTTCATGACCCTCACTAATCCGGAAAACCACTGGGTTTTTATTTCCAGCACCGGAGGGCTCAGCGCCGGCCGCATAAATCGGGACCACACCCTGTTCCCATACACCACCGACGACAAGGTCCGCGACGGCCATTGCCATACCGGAGGGATCAGCCGCTTTATCGTGACCTCCGCCGACGGGAGCCGTCGCCTCTGGCGCCCGCTGGAAACAGGCGGCGTCAGGCCCTATGCGATCCAGCGGAACCTGTACAAATCCGACCTCGGCGATGCCCTGATTTTCGAGGAGATAAATAACGATCTCGGTCTTCGGTTTAGCGTCGCATGGGAAACCAGCCCCGAATTCGGCATCCATCGGAAATGCACCCTGGAAAATATCGGCGGTGAGGACCTTGATATCGCGTATCTCGACGGAATTCGAAACATCATGCCTGCAGGAGTGTCCGCTGGCATGCAGCAAGCAAGTTCGAACCTGCTGGATGCATATAAGCGCAGCGAGGCCCATGCCGCTTCGGGTCTGGGAATCTACGCCCTCAGCGCAACGCTGACCGACCTTGCCGAACCCAGCGAATCCCTGCTGGCCAACGCCGTCTGGGGGTATGGTCTGGAAGGTTCAACCCTGCTGTTGTCAGAAGAACAACTGGTGAATTTCGAGTCCGACCAAAGTATTCATCCCGAGACGGACATGAAAGGCGTTCGCGGAGCGTATATTCAAAGCGGACAGCTGCAGCTGAACGCCGGACAAAGCAAAACCTGGGGGCTGGTCGGCGAGGTCGACCTGGATCACAGCGACGCCGTTGAACTCATTGACCGGCTGGAAACCGACCGCAATGGCATGGTGGCGGCTCTCATTTCTGACATTGCTGAGGCCAGCAGGCGGCTTGAAGAAATCCTCGAAATAAATGACGGCAACCAGTCGGTAGGTAGCATCGAATCCCAACTGCACCATCAGGCCAACGTGATGTTCAATATCATGCGCGGGGGCTACTTCATCCGGGGCTACAAGATCCACAGGGATGAATTCCTCGATTTCATCCGCGACTGGAACCGCGAGGCCTACGCCGGACATGAAAAGCGCCTTCGCACCGAGCTTCCTGAAGAATTCGATATTGAAGAACTGCGAAAGCTGATCGACCGTGTCGACGATGACGATATCAGGAGGCTGGCCGCCGAATATCTGCCTCTGACATTCAGCCGTCGGCACGGCGACCCAAGCCGCCCTTGGAACATGTTCTCCATTCACACCAGGGATGAAGAGGGTAATCCGGCAATCGGGTACCAGGGCAACTGGCGGGATATATTCCAGAACTGGGAAGCCCTGTGCACCAGCTACCCGGCGTTCTACCCCTCGGTTATCAGCAAATTCCTCAATGCGACTACCATTGACGGGTACAATCCCTACCGGATCTCCCATCGGGGAGTCGACTGGGAGGTTCCCGAGCCCGACGATCTCTGGTCGAACATCGGTTACTGGAGCGATCATCAGATCGTATACCTCAGTCGGCTCATCGAGCAGCTGGAGAGATACCTGCCCGAACGGGTGAAGGATCTGATGCAGCATCCGGTTTTCGTACATGCCGACGTACCCTACCGCATCGCGCCATGGGAAGAGATCGTCGCCGATCCCTACGACACCATCACCTTCGATGAGGATCGTCACCGGACACTCGAGGCCCGGGTGCAGGAAATCGGCGCTGACGGACGGCTGCTCCGCGACGCATCCGGAGAGATCCATCGCAGCTCGTTCTTCGAGAAGCTGCTGATCCTCCTGCTGGCCAAAACCGCAAACTACGTTCCCGGCGGCGGCATCTGGATGAATACCCAGCGCCCGGAGTGGAACGATGCCAATAATGCGCTTGCGGGCTGGGGACTATCCATGGTCACCCTGGCATATCTGGTGAATTTCATCGAGCTGATGCTCCGGCTCATGGAGAATACCGGCGATATCTCCATGAACCGTACCACCCTCGAATGGCTGGAAGCGAGTATCGCGGCCATCGACTCCGCGGGAGAAGCCTGCATCACCCACCCGGTTCAGCGCTGGAAGGTCACCGAAAAACTCGGCATGGCCGCTACCGCGTACCGCAGCAGCGTATACGGAGACGGACCGAAACGCGAAGCCTCCCGGTTCGCCAACGACAAACTCGCCGCTTTCCTGGTTGATCTGTTGGCTCATTTCCGGTCCAGCATCGAAGCCCCCCGCCGTGAGGACGGCAGCTTCGAGTCCTACCAGGTGCTCAAGCTCAAAGACGGTGCGGCCCATGTTGCCCAACTCTACCCCATGCTGGAGGGTCAGGTCTCAGGGCTGTCGATCAAGGGCCTGGAACCGAAGCTGGTGGCGGATATAGTCGACATTCTGAAAAACGGCCCCCTGTATCGTGAGGATCAGCATTCATACATGCTCTATCCTAACCGGGATCTGCCGGGATTCCTTGAGAAGAATCAGATCGATCCCGCAGCGTTGACCCGCAGGCTCTGCGCCGAGGACATGCAGACCCTGGAGGGCAGAATCTTAAAAAAAGACTCCCGGGGTAATTATCACTTCCCGGGAAACTATCGAAACGCCCGGGATCTGGAAAAAGACAGCAACGACCTGAGCCCCGAACTGCGCACCGCCCTGCTGGAACTTTTCGAAGATACCTTCAGTCACAACGAGTTCACCGGACGCTCGGGAACCTTCTTCGCGTACGAAGGCCTGGGAAGCATCTACTGGCATATGGTTTCCAAGCTGCTGCTTGCGGTTCAGGAACAGTTGAACGCCGGCGTGGCCGCCGGGGCTGCCCGCGACGAGCTGGTGAGAGTCAAGCGGGCCTTCGAGGATCTCCGCCGGGGCATCGGCTTTACCAAAACGCCGGCAGTATACGGCGCCTTCCCAACCGATCCCTATTCCCACACTCCCTGGGGAAAAGGCGCCCGGCAGCCCGGGATGACCGGCCAGGTGAAGGAAGAAGTGCTCACCCGTCCCGCCGAGCTTGGTCTCACGGTAGAATCCGGCCGCATCGTCTTCCGCCCGGAACTCATCCTGAACGACCAGTGGCGTCCGGGTACCGACGATTATATCTTCAGTTTCTGCGGAACCAAAATCCGCGTGATCAAGTCCGATTCGGATTCCCTGAAACTGGAGACCGCCGAGGGAAGCGTTAACCCCGAGGGGCTTACGATCCCCGCCGAACTTAGCCGGGAGATATTCCTGCGCAGCGGGAAGGTGAAATCCATTGAGGTGAAGGTGGATTACAAAAGGATTCTCTGATACCGGCCCGGAATCAGGTCAGCGAACAAATAAAAGAAAACCGCCGGACCGCTGGATACAGCGGGCGGCGGTTTTTTTTACCACAACTCGATGACGGATCTCTGCATTCCAGAAGGATCAGCGGGCCTGATAGACCCTTACGTAATCCACAAGCATTCGCTGTGGGAAGACCTTGCTCCCGTCGGGACTGCCGGGCCAGTTTCCTCCCACCGCCACATTGAGCAGCAGGAAAAACGGTTTGTCGAAAGGACCGGGGTAGGGAGCTTCTGCGGAATACCAGCTTCGCTGCAGGCTGTACAGCGTCTCATCCACATACCAGCGTATCTCCCCAGGATCCCATTCGATGGCGAATATATGGAAATCATCCGAGAAATCACCGCTTCCGAGAGTGAAATCGTTCCCGCGGTAAGAATACGGGGTTCCGTAATGGATGGTCCCGTGGATCCGGGCAGGTTCATGACCCACCAGCTCCACGATGTCGATTTCGCCGCTGGCCGGCCAGGGCCGGGTATCGATATCATGGCCGAGCATCCAGAACGCCGGCCAGATGCCCTGCCCTTTGGGCATTTTGATCCTCGCTTCGATTCTCCCGTAGGCGAACTCCGCTTTATCCTTGGACTGGATTCTCGAAGACGTATAATTCCAGGTATCGGGGCCGACGGTTATGCCATCATCCCTGGCCTCGATGACAAGCCCCCGCTCTCCACCTCCGAAATCCTCGAAGCTGATATTTTCCGTGCGGTAATACTGCAGTTCATTATTGCCCCATCCGGGGATCCCCTGGGCGGTACCGTCGCCGATCTCGATATTCCAGTTCGCTGAGCTGAGGGCGGTGCCATTGAACTCATCACTCCAGATCAGAACATAGTCGTCTCCGGGGAAAAGGAGGTCACAGGATATAGTGGATACCAGGATAATGGCTATTAGAGACAATAGAACAGTCCAGGGCAATTTCGGGTGGGGTACAATATAATGCATATCAGTTTTTCTTCTCTTCAGTACAGCATCTATCATCTGAACATTTGACTGAGGTATGAAAAATCGACGGCTCTTTGCAAGCCGCCGATTTCGGGCAAAAACCTATTCCTATAACAATTCTACTGAAACTTCACAGCATCGAGATAGTATACCGAGTGAGTGACCGTGCCGCTTTCGCCACCCACTTTAGGATCCCAAAATTCGATGGAGCGAAAATTCGCCAGATCAAATCCAGACATTATCGAAAGGGGTATAGTGTACACATGGAATCCGGTTCCGAGATCTTCAACCGCATAATTACTCATAAATGTTGAATCAAGTATATTGGCGGTCCATTCAGCATAGCTGGTATCTCCTAACTTCAGCTGAAGATAATCTACACTTTTGGCAATACCGTCACTCAGATCAATCGCGAAGCTTACTTCGGTATATCCAGATGAAATATCCACACCCGGATCATAGTGAAAGAAGTTTCCACCGGTGGACTCATATGCCGGAGGAACTGCGGCTAAATTAGTCTCGGGAAGTTGCATCTCGAACGCAAAGCTGCCTTCGTGAACAGATACCATCGATTCAGTATGCGCGGCATCAAAGGTCCAATAATTCCATTCGCCGAAGTGAGCAGCGGTAAAATCCGCACGGGGAGAATCGTCGTAAATTAAGCCAGTGAAATGATCTACAATAGTAACGGTAATATCGACCGTTTGACCGCCAAGACCTGCAGTTATTGTGGTGGACTGCCCGGTAGTTCCAACTGCGCTGATCAGACCATCATCATCAACAGTTACAATTCCTTCGTCGGCACTGGAATAGGTGAAAAACACTGAAAGGTTCACACCGCTTACATTGGAGATATCAGAAACTCCGTCGTTAAAGACAGCAGTCAAACCATTGACTTGTGCATTGCCATCCAGCATCACATTTACAGAACCAGCGGGATTCGCAACGGAAGTAACGCCGAGTGTTCCAAGAGTTTCGAACTTTACTTCATCAAGGATGACCTTGTCTCCAGCGCCATCGGCGGTGAAAAAGATATTTTCGACAGAGTTGAACTCGGAAGGGTTCGGAAGAGGGAGAATGTATTTGGTCCAAGTAGATGTGACAGTCTGGTTAAGCAGGAAAATCTCTTCTGCTGATCCAGCTGCAATTCCGAATTTATCGAATGTTTGATCACCGCTTTCGGTTTTTGCATAAAACGTTAATGCATCATATCCGGAAAGATCGACGAGCGCTGTGTCAGCAACATTCAATGCGAGACCATTCCAATCAGCAACCGCAGACCAGTCAACGTAAAATGCGCTTGAGCCACTTTGTGTATCAGTAGAATAATCACCGATATCAAATCCATTATCACCATTCCAGTATAAAGGCGCAATAACTGAAGATGTTAGCCCATCACTGTATATCACGCCGTCAAATCCCGCGGGAGCTCCGGGAGTAAGCGGACCAGTACCGACGATGTCGCATGACATCACTGCCAGGGCCAGCAGAACAGCCAGCGCCGAAAATACAACTTTTTTCATGGTTTCCTCCATTTTTTTCCGGTGCGCCGGTACCGCGCGGCGGTCCGTCTCGTCATCCGGCTCGTTACCATGTGAGATTGAAGTACGCGGATATGGTCGATTGCCAGGTCCGTCCGTCCGCATCGGGGTCGGCGCTGTCAAACTGCTTCCCGCTCCAGTTGATGCCGAAGCGGTTTTCCATCCCCATAAACGTGGGAACGGAAAATCCCCGGGCGAGATCTACGGTCCACTGCCAGGGATAGGTGATATTGAAATTGCGGTACCAGTCAGCGGGGCCCCAGTCGTTGAACGAGAGGTACAGGCCGGCAATCCATTGCCTCAGCCTGACTTCCGCCGAACCGGCGTAGTAATTGATGAGGTCGGGATCTTCGCCGGTGCTCTGGCCGAGGCCGGTGCGGAAGGTGAACACACCCCGCAGGTCCGAGAGCGGATTGCTGACCCCCCTGGCCACCGCCGCCCAGGTGTTCTGCACCGCCGGCAGGCCGGTTGTGAAGCTGGCGGGAGTGCCGTCGGCCATAAAATAGCTGTTGGCGTCGGTGGGTCCCAGATAGGGGATGTACAGAAAGGACAGCGAAGCGGCGAGTCCCGCATGCTCCCGTTCGTCGGCGTTCCAGTCGAAAAAGTAGGTATCGCCCTTGGGGTCATAGGTGAGGATGAGCTCAGCCTGAATGGCTTCCCGATTCGACCAGACAGTGAAAGGATCTTCCAGAGGTTTCCGCGGTCCGAAGTTCACCACCGGCAGCGGATGCGACAGGGGCAGCCGGTAACGGATTTTAGGCGTGATCCCGAATGGCCCGATGACAAGCTCAGCGCTGGCATCGATCTCATGCTTGTTCGCCGAACCGTCCTGGCCGAGCTGGCTTCCGTTGCGGATGATCATCCCGTTACTGGTGGCCACCAGACCGGCGTAGGTGTAGCTGGCGCGCAGGGTCGTGTAGAAAAACAGAGTTGATGCCAAATCGATTCTTCCGGCGAAGGTATCAGCCAGCCCGATCTGTCGATTCGTTGTGACGGTTCCGTCAGCCGCCACGTCGTCGTAGAGCACCCCGATCTTCTCGGATCCGGAGTGGAGCAGTCCGAAATCCACCTGGATATAGGGCAGAAGATCCACCGATCCATACAGGGATGCCCGCCGGCTGTATCCACCTGATGCCAGCGAAGGATCTTCCATTGAGAAGGTCTCATTCCAGATCGCCCCCCATGTAAACAACTCGCCAGGCTGATACCATTTGACGAATATCTGCGGCGCCGCCCCCCAATACGGTTCAGGTCCTCCGTAGATCTTCAGGTTTTCGAGCAGGCCCTTGGGGTTTATTTCGATACCTACCGGTGCATTGGAACCTTCAAGGTCCATTCCGAGGAAATCGAAGGATTCGGGAAGCAGGCCGAAGTAATCACCTTCGCCAAGCCATGCACCATGGCCGTTATGGTAATACCCGTCAATGTCCACCGCATCGGTGGAGTAGGAGAATTCCGCCTGGTAGATTTCCACCGGTTGTCCGGAAATCGAGGTAAGGGTCGCCGGATCGCCGTTCGCGTCGGTAACCACCGTGGAATCGATTTCGAGATATTCGAAACGGCTGAACTCTTCCTGAAACAGAGGACTGTCGGCAACTTCACCTTGAATGCGCAACGTCACCGATGCCGTCAGATCTTCAATCGGAGCAAGGTCGGTGGTCAGATACTACCACTGTCCGTTGCTGATAGTCAGGCCCTGTTTGAAACCTGCCCCGATGCTAAGATTATCAAATTCTGCCCTGGAAAGAATATTGAGCGAGCCGCTCATGGAAACCACCGGTTCTTCCTGCAACTCAGTGGCCATTGAGTCGAGCTCAGTGCGAAGGGCGATCATTTCGACGTCGATACCTGCGAAATGCTCCTCCACCTCTTCGGCAGTCGAGCTGTATTGATCCAGAACCCAGGCCTGCTGCAGCACATAGTAGGCTGCACGCAGTCGCCGCTTGTTGATTCCGTCTTCGGTTAGAGGGCTCTGGTAGGCGATACCGAACCACTCTTCATTCATGTTGTTCTCATTCTGAACTGCATCGGTCCAGTACGCACCGTTGGCCCAGGTGCCGGTCATGTCATGCTCGTCCAGTCCTTCGACCATGCCGGATTTCCACCACTCGTCAATCCATTCAAATACAAATCCCCCCAGGACATTCTGGGACAACCCCTTGCCGTAGGATTGCTGGTAGATTTCCTGCCATTGTGAATGGATGAACATGGCCTGGGAAAGCTGGTCCTCCCGACCGGTGCGGATGTTAAAGGCATCTGCTCCAAGCTCAGTGAAAACCAAAGGGATATCCAGGCTGTTTGCGATGCTGGAATAAAACAGATCTTCGGCCCGTTCCCCCCGGTACGTATTTATCCCGATGAGATCCATGGTGGGAACCAGTTCTTTAATGATATTCAAGTACTGAATATCGCCATTGACGATGCCTACGGGTTTGAAGGGATCAACGTCCTTCACCGTCCGGACCCCTTCCTCAAAGAGGCTGTACAGATAACCGGCTCTCACCTCCAGGCGCTGACCTACCGGCAGGTCCTCGATGGCGTCGGAATCCCACTCAAGACCGTAATTGTTTTCATTACCAAGCAGATAAAATAGAACCCCAGGCACGCCCTTATACCGTTCGGCGGTTGCCCGAACCTGATCAAGAATCAGTTCCCGGGTGCGCATGTCGGAATAATCGGTTCTGCCAAGCCATCGCCCGTCTACGGTCATTCCATAGCGGCCGAACAGGTCATTCACCACCGTATAAATTCCATGCCGCTGATAGAGGTATTGAACCCACTGGGGGGGTACATCGGAGAAAACCCGGATAACATTGACGCCCATGGCCTTCAGCAGCTCCGCATCGGTATCGATAAGGGTCCGGATGTACTCGTCGGACTGGTTCCACAGGATATAGCTGTAATTTTCTCCGATCGGCACGAAGGTCCACACAATGCCGTGGACCACAAGAGGTTCGCCGTCGACCATAAGCTGCCAGCCGTTGTCAAAATCCCGTTCCACCGTCACGCGGGTCTGGGCGATGATCGGCAAAGCTCCGAGGATCAGGAAGATCAGGACAATATACACGTATCGTTTACAGTTCAATGGGATTCTCCTTGCGTTCTTCGGGAAGCTCTACCACCCGACCGTTACCCCAGCTTGAGGGATCGAAGTACCCCACGTCTTCGGGACTGAACCAGTGCACGAGTCGGTCGCGCTCGGTTTCATCGGCATCATTTACCTGAAAATCACCCCTGACCCGCTGTCCCGGTGAGAGTCCATCAATGCCCAGAAGGTTCAGTGGGATTGACGCTTCGACTTCATAGCCTTTTTCGTGAAAGACAGTGTGGGCCGCCAGGCCAGCGGTGGGATTCAGCGTCGCCTGATTCACGACAATATCGGTCAGGGGACCTTCCAGGTCCCTGCCCACCAGACGGATCTGGTTATCACCTTCCAGATACCCGGTGTGACGCGCGGTTACATCGCCGAAGAACACCTCTACGGTGTCACCCCTCCATGCCAGAGAACCTGATAAACTGTTGGCGTTCGGAACATCGTCGCTGACCCGGGCGTAAATGTAGAGGCGAACACCGTCGGTCCGGAGCACAAAAAAGCCTTCGGCATCAGATGGATCGTGATTTCCTCCGTATACGGGGCGCCGAGTCAATGCACCGTCGAGGCCCTGCCATTCAGAAAAATCCCCGTCGATACGAGGACGATCATCGCTGCTGAAAAACACGGGGAACTCGTCCCTTTCGTCGGGTAGCAGGGACTCATCTATTTCCACAGCTGAAGAGTTATCGCCGTCTTCGGGAATCCACGGGGGGTCCATCACGTCAAAGGGGTAGTTGGTGACACATGCGCTGGGAAGCATAATCGCGATGAGAACGATAAGCCCATATCTTCCACGAACCTTCTTTTTTTCGCTATTCTTTCTGATCTGAAGTCTACTCACGCATAATCCTTGAAAATATGATGACAAATCCAACAAATGGGAAATCACATCTGTGTTTGTTTCTTGCCGCAATTAACACACTACCACCAGAATTCACTCTTGTCAAAACTTTTTTTCCGTTTCAAGCCGGTATTCTGTGGAGTTTTTCGTTTTTTTTGGTCAATTTCCCAGACATTTAGGCAATTTGCCTAGTTTAATTATTTTTAGTCGCGACATTAATCAAAGTTAGTTTCCATATAACTCATACCGGTTGACAATTCATATCGCTTGAATGATAGTAAATACAATGCCTCAGGAAACGAGTTATAATATCAACCGCGTTCTCAACACGATCTGGCAGAAGCATGAAATAAGCCGCACTCTTATCGCTGAGCATCTCGAAGTTAATCGTTCTACCATCACCAAGATAACCAACCCTCTTATCGATGAAGGCATCC
>CAWZYW010000030.1:0-11338 GCA_963966255.1 uncultured Salinispira sp.
GAAGCCCAGGAGCTGGAACTGTCCGCTATCGACGCCGCGGAACACGAAAAAGCTCATTACGCCGGTGCTTGCCAGTGTAAGGAAGGCCGAGCTGAAAAGCGAAAGATTGAGTTCCCGGTGAGGATGATCGCCGGCTTTTTTAAGGAGCAGAAAGGCGATTCCTATGATGCTGCTCAGGATTCCCAGGGCGGCGAAGAACATGGGATATTCCATCAGATTCTGCATAAAGCCGTCGGTAAAATTACCGCCTTTCGCGTTGATGGTGTAATACATGTAAGCGGTGAGGACTACTGAGGAAATCAGCGCTCCGACATAGCTTTCAAGGAGGTCGGCGCCCAGACCTGCCACATCCCCCACGTTATCACCCACGTTATCGGCTATTGTGGCGGGATTTCGGGGATCGTCCTCAGGTATGTGGGCTTCGGTTTTCCCCACCAGGTCGGCACCCATATCGGCGGCCTTGGTGTATATTCCGCCGCCGACCCGGTCGAACATGGCGATTACCGAACATCCCAGGGCATATCCTGAAACGCTCATAGTGAAGGGAATAAAATTGATTCCGAGGAAATTGCTGATAATACGCATATTTCCCGGTTCGGATTGGCCCAGGAGCCGCCCGAAGACGAAGTAAATGGCAAGCAGTCCAAGAAGGGAGAACCCGCCGACGCTTAATCCCATGACGCTGCCACCCCGGAATGCTACCTTGAGGGTGGATCCCAGGGCTTCGGATTTCCGGGCTTCGTTGGATACCCGCACGTTTGCGATGGTCGCGATCTTCATGCCGATCCATCCGGCGGTGGCACTCATCAACGCCCCGAGGATAAATGCTACCCCGGTGTACCAGCTTACCAGTACGCCGAGCCCGATTGCGATGAAAATTGCAATGGAAAAAATGACCTTGTATTCATGCCGGATAAAGGCGTCTGCGCCTTCCTGGATCGCGCCGGCAATTTCTTTCATCAACTCCGTACCCGGGTCAAGACGTTTCACACCGTAGAAGTTGATGGCCGCGAAGCTCAAAGCCGCGACAATACCGATAATAACAAGTCCATACATCGAAGTCCCCTCGAAGCTGTAATTATCCCGGATAACAGTAATTGCAGGTACCGTAAGACAATTACCGCAAATTGCCCAAGATTAGATAAAATGATAGCATCGCCGCAAGAGCTGCGCAATCATTTTCAAGGAGCCTTCTTTGACTTCTCCCCTGACACATCCCCATATTCCCGGCATGACGCCCTCGGGCATCCTGGACGAACTGGACAGCCGAATCGGCGAACTGCGGAATTACCGCTCCGATGATGACGCGGTGCTGATGTTTATCCAGCGGGGAGGCACCGGAACCGACGGTGAGGTTCTGCTCATAGAAAAAAAACGCGGCCTGGGAGCCGGGAAGATCAACGGTCCCGGGGGCAAACTGGAGAGCGGAGAGAGTTTCGAGGAAGCAGCCATCAGGGAGTGCCAGGAAGAAGTCGGCCTGACGCCAATCGATCCCAGGCTGATGGGACGTCTCTACTTCACCTTCGCCGACGGATACCGGATGTACGGCGAAGTATTCTGGGCATGGAAGCACTCCGGCACTGAGGTGGAAACCGACGAGGCCAAGCCCTTCTGGTGCGCCCCCGCCGATATGCCCTATGCCCGGATGTGGGCTGATGACCGCTTGTGGATGCCCCAGGTGCTGCTTGGTCACCGCTTCTCGGCATATTTCTTTTTCGACGGAGACGCCCTGCTTCACGCCCAGATTCAGTACGACTTCAGCTCAGGCCTCCCGGCACATCCGGCGGGAAATCAACGGGATACATAATACTCAGGAACCTCAGCGGGGGTTCTGCTCCACGTGACGGCCATACACAAACAGGCAATCCGAGAGGCGATTGAGATAATTCTGGCAAAGCCTCAGGTAATCGGTGGAAAGATTCTGTATGTATCCCACCACCTGCCGCTCTGCCCTGCGGCAGATGGTCCGGGATACATCCAGTCGGGCGCTGAGCTCATTGGACCCCGGAATAATAAAGCCGTCCAGCTTAATTTCGCCGATATATGATTTTTCGATGCCTTCCAGGCGCTCAAGCAATTTGGTCAGGTACGAAGTCCATTGCTTGTCGGTTTTGCCTAATGGTTTGATTTTGTTTAGATTACTCACCGGCGTCGCAATAAGCGCTGAGATATTCTGCAGGGCCTGCTGAATCTCATACAGTTCCCGGTCCATTTGTTCTTCGGCGGGCTGCCGGCTGCGGGCCTCGGTCCTTACCATACCTAGCATGGAAACCAGCTCATCGATATCCCCGAGCACCGCAAAGACCTGCTCAGACTTATAGCGGCGCTCTCCGCCGAATAAGCCGGATTTCCCGCTGTCTCCACCCCGGGTTGTAATCATTTCAAAGTCAATCGACACACGTCCTCCTGTGGTCATCGTCGCCGGAATCAGCGATTCGCCCTGGCAAATAAAAAAGCCCGCATCGCGGGCTTTTCAAATGTAATGAAGTATCAAACGCTTGTCAGTTGCTTTATACGATATTCCCTTGATAATCCTGGATTTTCGACATGTTCCTGAGCTTCTTCATGGCCTTTTCCTGGATCTGCCGCACCCGCTCACGGGTGATTCCCAGATATTTTCCGGTCTCTTCCAGGGTGAAGGGACCTTCACCGGCCAGTCCGAAGCGAAGCTGGATAATTTTCATTTCCCTCTCGGAAAGCTGTTTGAGCACTTCATCCAGGGTATCCTGCAGCGTGAGATGAAATACCCGTTCGAAGGGTTCCTCGGAATTACTGTCCATAATCAGATCCGCCAGGGTGGTCATATTATCATCATCCACAGTGGTATCCAGGGAGGCGGTTTCCTGGCTCAGTTTCATGATATCCCGGATTTTTTCCGGCGGAAATTCAAGGTACTCGGAGAGTTCGTGAACATCGGGGTCGCGTCCCAGCTCCTGAGTGAGGTGCTTAGCGACGAAATAACATTTCTTGATTGTATTGAGCATGTGTATGGGAATTCGGATTACCCGGCCCTTATCCGCAAGGCTCTTGATAATCGCCTGGCGAATCCACCATGTGCCGTAGGTGGAAAAGCGGCATCCTTTGGTATAGTCGAAACGCTCCACCGCTTCTATCAGGCCGATATTTCCCTCGTCTATCAAGTCCAGAAGGGATAAGCCGCGATGCTGGAACTTTTTCGCAATGGATACAACCAGCCGCAGATTCGCGTTGATCATTTTATTTTTATAGAGCCTGAAGAGTTCCTCAGCCTCGTCGACCATACGCTTGTTTACCGCCTTATCGCCTTCATCGATGGCTTCGCGAAGCACCATGAGTTCTTCACGCTTCCGGGCGATTTTTTCTCCGAGGTCCTTTTCTTCCTGAACCGTGAGCAATGGGTAATGGGCGATTTGTTTTAAATACAGGGCAAGCAAATCCGTGTCGTACCCGTTAGCACTGACCTTCTCGTCCTGATTCAGGGGTTTGCTCCGGGAAGCATGAGTGAGAGCGTTGTTCATTAAATACCTTCCATTCTCGTGCGCATGAAACATCCGTGTTTCAAGGGGATAGTTACCGTATTGTTTAGTGTAATACATAGAAAATCAATGTCCAGCGTATTGCGATGCAAAATGCAAATTTTTACCTGATTTTGAAACTTTTTCACGGAAAACTCACCATCAAGTACCAGCTTGCACACCAATTATCCCCAGGAGAGCCCTGGGGAGATATAAGCGGGGGATAACTATCGGGGTGCGTTATTCGGATCAAGATATCGACCCTCTTTCCAGACGCTGAAGTAGACCTGGATATCCGGCATAAGCGGGCTCGGTCCCAAAATCCCCACGACCTGACCGCTTTCCACTTCATCGCCCTGATCCACGAAGAGCTCCCGATTCCCTCCGTAGATGAATATGTATCCCCGGGAATTCTGCACGAAGAGTACGTTGCCCAGGGTTGAATGGGGACCGCTGTATACCACCCGTCCCGCACTTACGGCACGGATATCATCTCCGGAATTTCCCTTGATTACGATTCCGGGAAACTTGCCATTGAATTCAAAGCGTTCCCCGTCATGAGGCCAGTACTGATTATCACCGCCGATTGATGGCGTGCTGGTGAGTATCGTGCCTTCGCGGGCTACATTGGTATTTTCCGAAACTTGCTGCGGTTCAGCCCCGTTCTCGTTGCCCGGGGGAAGGGATCGCACGAGAATGACCTGTCCGGGAAGAATGGTCGCGTCCTCCAGGTTATTCACCGCCTGCAGTTCGGCGAGTGACATGCCGGTTCTCCTGGCGATGCTGTAGAGGGTATCTCCGGCACGTATTTCATACTCATCGAGCGGATAGTCTACGCTCTCAGGACGGTCCGACGGGATGAGGATAAGCTGGCCAATCCTCAACTCTGTGGCGTCGGCGATGCCGTTGTAGTCCATCAGTTCGGAAACAGAGCGATCGTATTTTCTTGCGATCGAATACAGGGTGTCCCCGGATTGGATTTGATATTCGATTTCCTGGGAATGCGCAGAGGTAAGTACCATTCCCATAATGATAAAAAACAGGGCCGTCGCCCTGATTGATTCCATGCGCATTCCTCCTGAAGCTTCTCTGTCCTTACTATCGGCAGAATATAGCGCAGGATAAAGCGATGCATCCAGCTTCCGTCCCGTGAATTACCCTCGAAAGCGTTGGTATAGTAAAAATCGATGTATTAGACTTGAGGATAAGGATAGATACTTCCTTAGGATCGGGTGATGGAAAAGCTAAAGTTGATAATAATCGAGGACGATGCGATTATCGGCCTGGACCTGAAACGTCGCCTGAACCGAATGGGCATAGGACAGGTCGACATGTTTTCCGACGCCCGCAAAGCTCTTCATCATCTCAGGGATCACGAATGCGATCTCGTTCTGATGGATATCCGCCTTCCCGGTGAAATGGACGGTATCGATGCCGCGGCCATAATCCGCAAGCGCTACGGATCTCCGGTGGTTTTCGTAACCGGATATGCCGACGAGGAAACCCTGAACCGCGCCAGGATAGCCGAACCCATGGGCTACATTCTCAAGCCGTTCAAGGAACACGAGATATACGCAACCATTACCATCGCCGTGTATAAAAGCCAGATGGAGACGGAACTCAGGCATCAGCAGGAGATGCAGAGCTCGATTCTGAACCATATCCAGGATGCGATCATCACCACCGATGACGAAATCAATATACGCTATATGAACCCCAAGGCAATGCACATGCTCTCCGCCGATGAGTTCACCGCCGAAAATCGCCTTAGCACGTATTCGGACGAACTCAGCGATTTCTGCAATCGCCTGGCGGGCCAGGAGATGGACCACACCCAGACCTGGGAGAATCACCTGCTCAACATCAATGAAAACCTCCTGATCGTCAACCTCAGTATTTCCCGTTTGATTCTAAGCGCGAAAGAACACCACGACAGGGGATTTCTGATCGTGATCCATGACAACACCCAGTTGAAAACCATGGAGGCTCAGGTCGAATTTCATGAAACCCATGACCGCCTGACCGGGCTGATGAACCGCAGCGAGTTCCAGAAGCAGCTCGAACTGGAGCTGAGCAATGCCTGGGAGGATCGCAATCAGCGAAGCCTGGTGTACCTGGATATCAACCAGTTCACTTTGCTGAATGAACTGCAGGGTCACCTTGCCGGGGATGAACTGCTGAAATTCATTGCCCGTCAGCTGCAGGTCAGCTTCCCGAATGCGCAGGCAATATCCCGCCTGGGAGATGATGAGTTCGCGGTTATTCTGACCGGAGAACGGCACAGCGAAAATGAGGTGCTGGTACAGGAATTTCTCAAGCATATCAACTACAGCAAGTTTTCTTTCCAGGGAGAGCAGTTCCCATTCAGCCTTACCGCGGGAATGACTCACTTTTCCCGCGAAGTGCTGAATTATCACATTCTGCTGAGCATCGCCATCGATGCGAACATCCTCGCCAAACAGGAGGGCGGCGATCATTTCCGCCTGCTGAGCCTGGAGGACGAAGTTTTTCTCAAACGCCGGGGTGAGATGAAGTGGATTTCAGTGCTGACCGAAGCCCTGGAAAGCAATCGCTTCGTACTTTACTTCCAGCCCATCGTGCCAATCAGGTCAGATCAGGGGCTGGGACATAAGGCGGAAATTCTGATCAGGCTTCTGGATGACCAGGGCCAGATCATCCCGCCGGGGCAGTTTATTCCCGCCGCGGAGCGCTATAACCTGATGCATCTTATCGACCGGTGGGTGATACGGACCCTTCTGCGGAATTTCGATGAAGCCGTCCAGACCGTTGCGGTTGAAAACCCGGTTTTCTGTATAAATCTTTCCGGTGCGTCGATGCTGAACAGCGATCTCAAACGCTTTATTATCGAAGAGATTACAGAAAATGAAATCGATCCCCATCATATCTGCCTGGAAGTGACCGAAACCGCGGCGATATCCAACATGACCAATGCCACCGAGCTCATCAGGGAGCTTCGGGAATTCGGTTGTCAGTTCGCCCTGGATGACTTTGGCAACGGATTTTCCAATTTCAATTATCTGCGATACCTGGAAGTGGATTTTCTGAAGATCGACGGGAGCTTCGTCCGCAACATGCATGAAGATCCCATCTCTAAGGCCATGGTGGAGGCGATCCACCGCCTCGGCAATGCGGTCAATATCCGCACCATCGCCGAATTTGTCGGCAACGAAGAAATCCTGGCGCAGTTGCAGGACATCGGCGTTGATTACGCCCAGGGCTTTGTACTTGCCAAACCCGGGCCACTATTGAAAACAAACGGAAAAAATTCCGTTGTGATGGCGACGGGTAATTAGGCATGGACGACAAGAAAACCCCGGGAAGCACCGCCGAGCTGATGCACCGGGTTAAAAACAACTTCCAGCTGGTCCTGAGCCTTATCAATCTCCAGAATGATTTCGCCATCGGTATTGAGCCGGAAGATGCCAATCGGCGATTGATGACCCGGGTACACAGCATCGCCCTGGTGCAGGAACTGCTGTACCTGAATCTGCGCAGCGAATCCTCCGGCGAAGAGGCGCCCAGCGTGGGTATTCGCGAATTGGTGGAACATCTCAGCGATTATTGCGTCGGAATTTACGATCCTCAATTGCGCAGACAGCAGATTTTATGCAATATCTCCGCGGTCCAGCGCCTTGGCAGTCACGAGGCCATCGCCGCCGCATTGATTTTCAATGAAATACTGCTGAACTGCGCGCTTTTCAACAGCCCGAACCCCGATTTCCAGATAAACGTGGAAAGTCGCATGGAGGACGATACACTGAGTATTGTATGGACGCATCGGAACACCCAATGCCCATTAGTCAACGGCGTCCCGGATAATCAGGGACTCGGTTCCCTGCTCATCGAAAATTACTGCGCCCAGCTGGGAGGTGCGGTTCACCATGAGAATACTGCCGGGGAGTATATCATCACCCTCAAATTAGCCCTGTTGCGCCTGGTTACTCCGGCCGAGGGCGAATGACAAACAGCGGCTTCTGGCTGCGTCGCCTCACCGGCGCACGATCGAAATCATCCATCGCCTCAAGGATTTCCAGACCCGCATATGCGATAATCGACTTCATCTCCCGAGGGGAGTAGACCCGCTGAACGTGTTTTTCGGTTCGTATATCCCCATCGATCTCGAAGCGGAACTCAGTGTGCCCTTCTCTCTTGCGGGCGATATACCGGGTGCGCTGGAGTATTCGGCCGCCCGGCACCTTATACTCCTCTTCCACCCCGTCGTATCTGCGGTAGATTTCCGGCGTATTGCTGTCGAACAGCAGGAAACCGCCCGGTCGAAGCTGCCGGGCGAGATTTCCCAGGCTCGCGCCGACGCTTTCCGGTCCCTGAAGATAATTTATCGCGTCATAGGATATCACCAGTACATCGGTGGGCACGGGGAGTTGGAAGTCCAGCATATCACCGTGGTAAAACTCCACTCCTGATTCGGAACAGCGCAGGCGGGCGACCTCGATCATCGCGGGACTCAGATCGACACCGTAGGCCGGGTAGCCTCTGGCCGCCAGTGAACATGTCAGCTGCCCGGTACCGCAACCCATATCGCAGATCATCGGACTGCGGCCATCCTGGAGAGATCCCTTCAGATATTCTGCGGTCAGCGCATCGATGAGCGGCAGATAATCCAGGCAATAGCGTTCCCAGTGATGATGATAGTATTTGGAGAGCAGATCGTAGGGTTTCACCGTGAATATCATAGCAGGATCGGGCTGCCACGAAAACCGCTGATTCGGCCATCGGTCCCGCGGTTTTTCCTTCGCTGCGGTTGAGCTCGCCCGCCCTTTCCGGGCATCATATGCAGGTGCAGATTAATCCCCAGGTCCTGGCAAAACGGCTCGCTCGCATCGAGAGCATGCAGGGTTCCGATCCCGGCTTTGCTTTACTGGCACTGATGTCATTTATTGAGGCATTTCTCCGGGAATATCTCGATGATTATTCGCCCAGGTCAACCCTTCCCGATCTCCTTCAAAGCTTCGGCGAGGTTTTCGGCGACGCCCCCCACTATACGCTTTCCAGGGATCGGGAACTCCTGGAACTTCTGCATTATCAGAAACTGGCCAACAGCGTGCGGCATCATTTCGTGGACATCGGCCGGGAGGAATACACCGCTGCGCTTTTTCGCCTGTTCGCTTTCCTCAATCGCCTGGGTATCGAGGATGATGAACTTTCCCTTGCGCTCAGCCGGATTGAAAAAGCCCTGGAAGTCTGGAAAAGCCGGAAGAGCCATTTTGATGATTTCCGGGAGCTCATGGAGACCGGTTTTCAACTCGCCCGCAGCCATCAGGAAAACGCGGTGCTGCGCCGTCAGCTTGAAATCCGCATCCGCGAATTAAACCGGCAGACATCCATCGATTCCGGCGAAGGATCGCCGCAAGTCAGCCCCGGGATGCCCGACGAGGGCAATCAGCTGAGTCTGGGTCTCGATCGTCCGGAGGAGCGCTATATCGGGAATTTACGACGGCTCTGCGTATATGCCCGATCGCTCAGGGATTTCGAACGCCAGCTCATCGAACCCAGCGAGGAACAGATAAGGGTCCTGAAACGTATCGCCGAAGACGGGGATTTCCTGGTAAGCGGTGCAGCCGGTACCGGAAAAACCCTGTTATTGATTATGGCCCTGCGGCGATACATATCAAATCGGACCCAGCAATTTACCTTCACACCTTCAGCGCCTACGGTCAGCCTGCTCACATACACCAGTACGCTGACCAAATACAACCGCTATCTCAGCAATCTGGTGGAGAGCTCCGGTCCGCGATTCCACTTTTCCACCGTCGATGCGCTTATCAACTCAATGATGGAAGATCGGCTGGTCGGAAGAAAGATCGAGTATTCCCTGGAGCATTTTCTTCCGGCGATCTCCAGGATGAATGACCCGGCCCTGGGCATCCAGCCGATGGAAGCTTTGGAAGAAATCGAGGAATACCTCTTCGCCCACGCCGTGGACCGCGAACAGTACCTGGATGAGGGAAGAGTGCGCCGCGGCCGGGAAACCCGCCTGAGCCGGGAGCAGCGACGGGGCATATGGCGGATCCGGGACGAATTCGCCCAGTTCATGGAGGACCAGCGGATCTACACCAGGAATTTCGGCAGGGTCCGGCTGCTGGAACAGATCGAACAGGAACGCAGCTCGGGAGGTTTCCGCGAACCATATGAAAAACTGTTCATAGACGAGGTACAGGATTTAAACGCGGCGGATATCGCAGTTCTGAAGCGCATCAGCCAGCGCGGCGTGGTGATGGCCGGTGATCGTGAGCAGAGCATCTTCCTCGGCGGTTTCTCATTCGACTCCATGGGTATCCGGATCGCCCGGGGCAACAGCGCCATTCTCCGGCAGAATTTCCGCAACAGTGCGGCGATTCACCGCTTTGCCGCGGCGATCCGCGGCGATGATTCGGGGCTTCAGGCGCCCGACAGACCTGGTCCGCCGGTGGAGATATTTACCCATGAGAGCCGCGGGGAAGGATTGGAACAGCTGGTAGAGCGGGCGGAGTTCGCAGTCAGGGATCTGGGATACAGCCCGGAGAGCGTCGCGATCCTTGCCCCCCGGGGAGCGGATTTACGCGATCTCCAGCAGATGCTCGGTCAGCGGGGGATGGAAGCCAGACCGGTGAAGGACTCCCGCTTTGATTTTTCCCAAAGCCCGGGCTTGCGGCTATCGACATTCCATTCGGTCAAAGGCCTTGACTTCGCCGCGGTCCTCGCCTACCTGCCGGGAGAGCTCTATGCCCGCAGGACGCACGACGAGGAAATAACCAGACACCTCCTGTACGTGGTGAGCAGCCGTGCCATGGAGCTCCTCTGGTTTTTCAGCAGTCAGGGCCCGGCGGCGGAGATTCCGCGCAGGGCCCTGGAAGAATGCGGGTCTAATTATTCGACGGTGGACCAGAAAACCCCCTGATCGCGATGTCGTCGGCTCGCGATATTCTTCAGGAAGCCGATCCGGGATTCGGTTCGCGGATGAGACCGGAACAGATCGCTCAACCCTCCGCGGTCCTCAAGCCGCTGCCGGGGTACCGCAACCGGGCGACCCATCCAGTTTATATACACCGGAGTACTTTCCAGCCGCTGCAGAGCCCGCGCAAGGCTGAGGGGATCATCGATCACCTGGGCGGCCCCGTAGTCTGCGGCATACTCCCGCAGGCGCATAATGGCGCGCTCGATGATAACCGCCGTGACAGCGCTGATACCCATTACCATGAGTCCCTGTGTCAGGGGCATAAAAAACAGCAGCAGCGGGGCGAAAAACAGCAGCCCCAGAATCATTTTTGGAACCATGCTGTACAGGGCCCTGAACTGGCTGAGGAGGGTAAGCAGGCGAATGTCACCATGTTTTATATGATGAATCTCATGGGCGAGGACCGCCTCAAGTTCATCGTAGCTGAGGCTGTCCAGGAGACGCTGGGTTACGATGATCGCCGGACCCCGTGAGGTTTCCACCGCCGCGGCGTTCGCGATGTTTTGTTCGCTAACATAGAGTTCGGGGATCGATTCCAGCTCCGCCCGTTCTGCGAGCGAAGCATTAATGCGCTGCAGGGTGCCGTGGTAATACGGTGATAAGCGCCGGACACCGGCGATTCGCTCGGGATCTATTGAGGAGCGAAACATAAGACCTGACCCCAGCAAAACGATGGAACCAAGAAAAAGAACGGTTCCCCAACCGATGAGCACCGCGGGTATGATAAAAAACGCCGCCGTCAAAACCCCGGTGAGAATGTTCACAACATGTCGGTTATATAACCAGTTTTCCATATTTACCTCTATTGTGAATGAACATGCAATTTACATGCCAATAGATCCGCACATCTGGAATAATGTATTTATGC
>CAWZYW010000031.1:0-11261 GCA_963966255.1 uncultured Salinispira sp.
GGATGGTCTCGCTCATTCCCGGTATTCCGGGCTTGAGCATGCAGATGCCCCGGATATTCAAATCGATGGGTACTCCGGCCCCGCTGGCGCGATACAGTGCGTCGATGATTTCCGTATCAGCCAGGGAATTGATCTTCGCCGATATACGGGCTTCACTGCCGCTCTTGTGCTTGTCGATCTCCCGATCGATGAGCTGGATGAGACGGGATTTCAACGCATGGGGAGCCATCAGCAGCTTTTTAAGCGCCGGTACCGCCGAATATCCGGTGATGGCGTTGAAAAAGAGTCCTGCTTCGTAGCAGATGTCGTCCCGGCTGGTGAAAAGCCCCGTATCGGTGTACAGCCTGGCGGTTTTTTCATTGTAGTTGCCGGTGCTGACGTGGAGATAGCGCTTGATCCCCTGTTCTTCCCGGCGGATTATCAGCATCGCCTTGGCGTGGACCTTGAGTTCGGCGATACCGTATACCACGATGACCCCCGCCCGCTCCAGGCGCTCTGCCCAGTGGATATTCCGGTGTTCGTCAAAGCGGGCCTTGATTTCAACCAGGGCGGTAACCTGTTTTCCCGCCTGTGCCGCCAGTTCCAGGGCATTGACCACGGGACTGTTGCTGCTGGTGCGGTACAGGGTCATTTTTATGGACAGCACCCCCGGGTCCTCGGCAGCGGTCCTCAAGAGGGTCACCACGGGATCGAAAGAATCGAAGGGATGAATTAGCAGCCGGTCCCGGGAGGCGATCCAGTTCCAGATATCCATATCTTCCCGTTCCTCCAGCGGGTTCACCGGCCGCCAGGCCTCATAGCGGAGGTGATCGAAACCAGGGGTAAAAACCAGGTCCATGAAATCGTTTATTTCCAGAGGGTCGGGAGAGAGGAAAACCTCTTCCGCCTTCAATCCGAGATTTTCCCGCAGCATTTCCGCGATGTTCGTTGACGTGGTGCCCACGGTAAGGCGAACCACCTCCGAACTCATCCGGTCGGTGAGCACCTCCTCCATCGCCTCTACAAAATCTTCCTCCCGGCTCTCGTCGACGGCGAAATCCGCATCCCGGGTGATACGGAAGCAGAGGTGCTCGAGGATTTCGTAACCGGGGAAAAGGGAGGAGGCGAACAGGATGATCAGGTTTTCCAGAAAGGTGAAATGGAATCCTCCGTCATCCGAGGGGAGGACTATGACCCGGTGAGCGGAAACCGGCAACTGAACCACCGAAAGCACCGCTTCCTTGCCGGCGCTTTCCCGCAGCAGGTAGCCGACCTGCAGCCGCATATTTCCAGCCTTGACCATCGGCTCGTTTTTATTAACCCGCACCGGAGTCATCAGCGGGAAATACTCATTCAGAAAGCGCTTTTTCAGCTGGCTCCTTTGCGCGGAATTCAGCGAAGCAAGGTCATAAAACACAAAACCCTCCTTCTTTAATCCAGGGAGCACGTCTTCACGAAGGCAGCGGGTCTGCTGCTCGAGCATATCGCGATATTCATTCTGAATGGCCTGGAGTTGTTCCTCCGGACTCATCCTGCTGGGGCATACCGTGTAGTTCCCCGAGAGGAAATCGCTTTTCAGGGTAGCAACCCGCACCATGAAAAACTCATCGAAATTACTCGAGACGATGGCCAGGAATTTCAGACGCTCAAGGAGCGGTTTGTCCTTGCGCATCGCCTCGTTCAGGACCCGCCGATTGAACTCGATCCAGCTTAATTCCCGATTGAAATAGGATACTTCCTTTTTATCCGCCATGCTGTCTCCTGATCATCAACGTAATATCACCCGATAGCCGTAGACATCCTCGAAAAGACCGGCCTTCAGGGATAGACCGTAGCGCTCGATGGAAAGGTCGCCCCGGAAATCCCCGGATATAAAGAGATTGTTATCTTCGATATCCAGCTGGAGGGTTTTAATGTGCTGGCCGTGGGAGCGGTCGAGGGCATCGGCGATCCTGAGGATGGCCGCCAGTTTGGCTATGACCAGCCGCTGGGCCCTGGACATGCTTCCGTACTCCGGATGGCTGCGCACCGGTTTGGCCCCCCGGTGGTACCTGACCACCGCCGCCACCACCATCAGCTCTTCCTGGGACAGGCCGAATATTTCCGAGTTTGCCACTATGTACATGCCGTGTTTGTGATGGCCCGACTGGTTTATGTAATACCCCACGTCGTGGAGGATTCCGGCGACCTCGAGGTATAGCCGTTCCCGGTGGCCCAGGCCGTGTTCTGCAGCCAACTGATCATAGATTTCCAGGCTCAAATCCGTAACGTAGTCCGCATGCTTCTCATCGATATGGAAGCGGTTTGCCAGGCTCCGGGCGGAGGCCACCACCTGACGGGCGAAGTTATCGTCTATGGCACCGGGGCTGCCCATGAAATTGCGCAGGAGGATTCCCTCCCTAATGCTCACGTCAGGTACGATGATTTCCTGGGCCGAGGTTTCCTCGAGGAAGATTTTATAAATCATCAGCGCGGGAAGCAGCCCTTCGGCCTCGTTGTAGGATATATTCAGTTTTCGAACGATATCGTCCACGCTGTCGTTCTGAATCCCATCGAGGAATTCCAGGAACGAGCCCCGTTTGATAACCGAATAATGCTCCCCCTGGCTTTCCCCGATGCGGTAGCCGACGATTCGCGCGTCGCCGCCGACCATGATGAAGTAGCGGATCCGCTTCAGGTCGGTATCGCTGTGGAGGGTGGCTACGTTGATCCGGAACTGTTCGCGGAGGAATTCCTCCAGCACCACCGCCGAACCCTCACGGGCCTTCAGCTGCTGCTCCAGGCGCACGGTTCCGACTTTCAGGCTCTGGGCGGCCTGCATCTTTCCCCGGAACATGATCATCAGTTCGGTGGAGCCGCCGCCCACCTCCATGATGATGGAGTTTGCCCGGGAAAACGCACCCCGGAGATTTTCCACCGCGTGGAGCACGGCGATGTAGGTCAGGTGGTTTTCCTCGACGCCGTCGATAATCCGCACCTGGAAGCCAGTTTTGATCTGGACCCGGTCGACGAAGGTATCGCGGTTCCGGGCCTCCCGTACCGCGCTGGTGGCGACTACGTACGCATCGCCCGGGCCGAGACCGTAATTTCCGATGAGCTCGCTGAACCCGCTGAGGACATCGATGACCTGCATCATACTCTCGGCCCGTATGGTCTTGGAGATAAACACATCCCTGCCGAGGCTCACCGGGCGGGAGGCCCGATCCAGTCGGTGGTAATCACCTTCATCATCGAGTTGCAAAATGACGAGCCGAACCGCCGTCGACCCGATGTCTATCACTGAAACAATGTTTTCCATATTTCTTCCGATTCGCCGACCGTTTAGCCTTCCCGGGTCAGCGGGGGGTCAGCATACGCTCAAACCGACCCGGGTTCAAGTTGGGCCGCCAGGAGCATTGCCGCGCCGACGATGACCGTATCGTCACCGAGGCTGGCCTGGGCGACTTCGACGTCCTTGAGAAGCACCGGCATGCCGTTGGCACGCATGCTGGCTTCGGCCCGGGCGACGAAGCGGTCACCCAGTTTCTCAATAAGGCCGCCTCCCAGAATAATAAGCTCGGGATTGAAAATGTTGACGTAATTCGCCATACCGATGCCAAGGAAATCCGCAGCCCGGTTCACCAGATCGATGACCGCTTCCTCGCCGGCTTCAATGGCCTTTTTAATGTGACTGCTCTTTACCATGGTGTAATCCGAACCGACTTTTTCGAGGATGCTCGGCGCCTTGCCGGTGGCCGCCAGCTGCACCAGGTCCTTGGCCAGGGCGGTTTTGGAAGCCAGGGTTTCAAGACAACCGTATCGCCCGCAGCCGCATAGCCGGCCGCCGGACTGTATGATCATATGGCCCATTTCCCCGGCGCCGCCGCTGACTCCCCGGTACAGTCGGCCATCGAGGATCATGGCGCCGCCGATTCCGGTGCCGGGATAGAGGCCGATGATATCTTCTTTGCCTACCCCGGCGCCCCGGCGGAATTCACCGTAAAGCCCCGCGTTGACATCATTCTCCACCAGGACCGGCACTCCGAGTTCCTCAGTAAGGCGATCCCTGAGGGGATAGTGCTCAAATCCGATATTGGTTGCGGAGAGGACGATGCCGCGCTTGAAATCAACCGCCGACGGTACGCCCACCGCCACTCCCGTCACGTCTTCCTTCCCGAGTTCCGCCGAATTCATAAGTTTCCGGATGGATTCCAGCATCAGCGAAAGAATTTCCCCGCCGTCGGTGGTCTGGGGGGTCCGGATTTTATCGCTGTCCACCACCTGGTATTCCCGATCCATCAGGGTCGCCAGCATCTTGGTACCGCCCAGGTCTATGGAAATAATCACTGTTTACCTCCCGGAAAGCGTAATACCGCGTCTTCCCGCAATACACCTATCATACTATATATTCCATCGATCCGTGTTGATTGAGCTGTCGCAGGGTTGTATCCTGAATACCATGGAAGAAACCAGACGGGGTGTTATCATCGGCCGCTTCAACCCGCCCCACAACGGACACCGCTACCTTATTGATTTCGCATCATCGTTCGTCGACGAGCTCTATATATTCGTATGCACCCTGCAGAAGGACCAGATTCCCGGAAAGCTTCGCTTCGAATGGATGAAAGACCTGTATCCCGCAGCCATCTGCGTTCATATCACCGAAGAAAACCCCGACGCGAACCGAGATCAGCCCAGCGCCCACGTGATCTGGGCAGATGCGATTCGGGATCGCCTCGGTGGAACATCGGTGGATTACCTGTTCGCCAGCGAAGACTACGGTTGGAAGCTCGCGGGTGAACTGGGGGCCGAATTTGTCCCGGTTGATCCCAATCGTGACCAACTTCCGGTGTCCGGTACCGATATCCGGAATGAGCCCCTTCGGTATTGGGACTTCCTTCCGGAGATCGTCAGGCCTTATTTTATCAAACGGGTGGGCATCTTCGCCGGAAAGGACAGTGAAGCGCTCAGCAGGCGCCTGGCCTCCCATTTCGGAACCCTCTACGCGCCTCATTACCGGGCTTATTACGATGTGGTGAAGACCCGGCACAATCGGCATCATACCATCCACGAATCCACTGAAGCCACCATCCGGCATGCCCAGAGCGCCATGGAACGCGCTCTGAGTCGCCAGGCGAACCGCATCCTGTTTCTCAGCTGCCATGCGGATCAGGCCGAGCTCGACCGGGAGGCCGCGGAGCGGAATCTCGATCACCTTATCATCGTTGAAAGCCTGGTGGACCGGGAAGAGCAGGGATATATCGCCCGGCACATCACCAGCTCCGAAGCCCTGCGTGAGAATACATCGTTTTTCCACTGGTCTGATCAACTGCTTGAAAATATAGAAGTCGATATCCGCAAGGCATTCGGCATTGAACAAACGAATAAAAGCGTACGAAACTGGTAGAGACAACAGAGGGTAAACATGGATTTTGCAGCGATTTTCTGGGCCATTTTAGGTTTTCTTATGGTGATCTCGGAATTTTTCATTCCGGGACTGGTCATTATTTTCTTCGGCGCCGGCGCCCTGTTGACGGCTCTGCTGACGGCGATCATTCCGGGACTTTCGGCCCTCATGATTCCTCAGATTCTTATGTGGGTCGGATTTTCATCCCTTTCTCTGATCTCCCTCCGACGCTATTTCAAGCGGATTTTCACCGGAAAGATGATCACCGCCGGCGAGCACGATTACGATGACGGCGGGAAAACCGCGAAAGTCCTCGAAACCATCAAGCCCGACAGCCCCGGGAGGATCAGTTACAAGGGCACCAGCTGGGAGGCCAGGAGCTTCGACAAGACCTATAAAAAGGGCAGCCGGGTCTGGATTCTCAAGAAGGAGGGCATGGCATACTACGTCGGCGACCCCCTGCTTCCCGAAGACGGATCTGAGAACAATGGCTGAACCCGTCAGCTGCGGAATACTAGTATGGCAATGAAAAGCATTAAAAGCGCTGAATAATCAGCGGACATGGGCAGTACCCATGGTGGAGTGAGTACGAGGAGGCATTATGGACTTTTTTACCGGTCTATTGGCAAGCGTGGGTATCGCGGCAGGGGTATTCGTGCTTTTTTTCAAACTGCTCAGGATCGTACCGGAGCAGCAGGCCTGGGTCATCGAGTTCCTGGGCAAATACCAGAAGACCCTGGGCCCGGGATTTCACCTGGTCCTTCCGGGAATTCAGAGGGTTGTGGACCGTCATACCCTGAAGGAAGAGGTGATCGACGTTCCGCCGCAGGTTTGTATCACCAAGGATAACGTTCAGGTTACCGTCGACGGTATTCTGTACCTCATGGTCATGGACGCGGAGAAGGCAAGTTACGGTATCGACAACTACCGCTTCGCCACGGCGCAGCTCGCCCAGTCCAATATGAGAAGCGAAATCGGAAAGCTTGATCTGGACCGGACCTTTTCCGAACGGGAAATCATGAACAACGCCATCGTGAAAGCGGTGGACGAGGCTTCTGATCCCTGGGGGATAAAGGTTACCCGATACGAAATCAAGGACATCATTCCCAATACCACCGTGGTGGATGCCATGGAAGCCCAGGTGAGGGCGGAACGGGAAAAGCGGGCGGAAATTCTGGAATCCGAAGGGGTGAAGGAAAGCCGGATTAACGTATCGCGGGGCGACCGGGAAGAGTCCATCAACAAGTCCAAGGGTGACCAGCAGAAGCGCATCAACGAG
This sequence comes from uncultured Salinispira sp., assembly GCA_963966255.1. GTDB lineage: Bacteria > Spirochaetota > Spirochaetia > DSM-27196 > Salinispiraceae > Salinispira. The sequence goes on from CAWZYW010000031.1 coordinate 6,645, forward strand.
GCCGAAGGCCGCGCCGAAGCCATCACCATCGTCGCCAACGCCACCGCCGAAGGAATAAAGATGGTGGCGGAAGCCATAAAATCCCCCGGCGGCGACAAGGCGGTGAATCTGAGACTGACCAATCAATTCGTGCAGCAGCTGGAAGATATCCTCGGCGATGCCCAGGTATCGGTAATGCCCCATGACCTGGCCCAGATCCAGTCCGTGGTATCCAGCATGCTTCCCGGAAGCAATAAAGGAGGTGCCAAATGAGCGGAATGCTTTTTATCTACATCCTGCTGATCGGATTCGGCGCCACGTTTCTTATATCACTGTTCCGAAGTATCCAGATTATCCCCTCGAAACAGGTACGGGTCATCGAGCGCCTGGGCAAATTCACCAACAGCATGGAAGCCGGCCTGCACCTGCTGATCCCCTTTATTGACAAGGTGCGTTACACCCACTCGATGAAAGAGCAGGCCCTGGATGTTCCGAGCCAGAGCTGCTTTACCAAGGATAACGTGCGCATCAAGGTAGACGGGGTCCTGTACTTTCAGGTGGTGGATCCCAAGCGGGCGAGCTACGGCATCACCAATTACCGGCTGGCTACCATCCAACTTGCCCAGACCACCATGCGCTCGGTCATCGGCAAGCTCGAACTGGACAAGACCTTCGAAGAGCGGGATCAGATCAACGCCGCCATCGTCAAGGAAGTCGATCAGGCCACCGATCCCTGGGGAGTTCGCATTACCCGGTACGAGATTAAAAACATCGAAGTTCCCCCGGACATCCTGATCGCGATGGAAATCCAGTTGAAAGCCGAGCGGGAAAAACGGGCGGTGGTCGCCCGGAGTGAAGGGGAGCGGGCATCCAAGGTGAACCACAGCCAGGGTGAGATGCAGGAGAATATCAACCGTTCGGAAGGTATCAAGGAACAGTTGATCAACGAAGCCACCGGCCGCGCCGCCGAAATCCTCTCCATCGCAAAAGCGACGGCAGCCAGCATCAGTACCCTGGCTGAGGCGATCAACGTGCCCGGAGGGGACGAAGCCCTGAACCTGCAGATCATGGAAGGTTACGTCAATTCAATGAGGTCCCTGGCGAAAAAGGATACCCAGGTCATCCTGCCGATAGACCTGACCCGTATCGACGAGACCCTGGAGAAGCTCAAGAAAATCTCAATCACCAATCCGGCCAAGTCTTCGGACTGACCGCTCGAAACGCTTCGGCGTTTATCGAGATACGGACCCGGCGGCATTACCGCCGGGTTTTTTTATCGCTGCTTCAGGCGCGAAATGATTTCCGAAGCATCTCCTGCTTCAATAATCCCCTCCCGGATCTCGGGGTTGCCCATTTTTCTTGCGATTTCGGCGAGAAGCTGGATGTGCGGACCGACCTGGGATTTCGGGGAAATTATAAGAAAAAACAGCCGCGCCGGCTTCCCGTCAAGGGATTCGAATTCAATGCCCGTCTTTTTTATCCCGATGACCAGCACGATATTCTCCGGCCCATCTATTTTGGCATGGGGAATAGCGACCCCGTTATCGAATCCAGTCGACATGGAAGCTTCGCGATCGAAAACCGCCTGAAGAACATCGTCCCGATGGGAGATGGCTCCTGCGACCGCGGCGATATCCACCAGTTCGGTGATCACGCCGGTTTTATCCTCAGCACTCAGTGAGAGTCTGATCAGGTCTTTATCAAGGTACTTTGCGATATTGAGGGTGGCCTTATTTCCGACGGATTCTTCAGAACGGATGATTTCGGGAAGCGCGGGCGATTTTATGATATCCCGAAGCGAAGAAATGGAGTTGTTCAGATCCAGAAGCGTCTCATACACCATCTGTTTGCAGTAAGCCAGGTCTTCCTGATCGGCTGCCGTGAGAATCATATCGTTCCGATGCATACCGATTGAAATGAATTTCTGTCCGCGGCTGAGGAGGCGGGATTTATCGGACTGTTCTTCGCCGATAAAAAAACCCTCGGCGACAAACGCATCCAGAACCCGGGCCTTCAGCAATTCCAACAATTTTGCCGTCGGCAGCTTCAGGCTGAAGCTGATTCCTTCATGGTAATCGTAATATCCCTTTTCCGAGCGGATCTTGAGCAAGTTCATCACCGTCTTGACGGTAGTTCCCTGAACCAGCAGTGTAAACAGAATATAACCGAAGGTTACGTTCACAATCAGATCTCTGCCCGGAAAATCAGGGGAGATCGCCAGGACAAGGGCCACGGGCACCGCTCCCCGCAAACCGCCCCAGAAGAGTACGAACTGGTAGGCCGGGGATATTTTTTCACCTGAAGTGAATCGGTTGTACAGGGGGATCAGGATGGCGATCGCGACGCCCCTGGCCAGGCTGACCACCGGAATGACGATGAGAAGAATCATCAGGCTTTGGAGGATAACATCCCAGTTTGAAAAGCTCCCGGCTTCGGTCAAACCCAGCAGCAGGAAAACGAAGCTGTTGGCTACGAAGGAGAAGAATTCCCAGAAATGCTCCAGGAAAAAACGGGTTCGGTTTTCCAGGATCGTCGTCCCGAAGAGGGATACGGTGATTCCCGCCGCAAGGGTGGACATCACCCCTGAGACCGAGAGCATTTCTGCGGCGATGAACGAGACATAAGCCATTATCAGGCTGATTACGATTTGAAGGATGCTGTGATCCTTCTGCATCCGGGTAAGAAGGGCGCCGATTCCCCCTACCACGACCCCGATGATCAGGCCTCCGAACAGGACCCTCACAAAATTCAACATGGAACCGGCGATGAGTTCGCCGGTCGATACTGATTCCCGGGCTATGGTCAGTGAAATTATGGAAAACAATACGATCGCCGTGGCATCATTGAAAATGCTCTCGCCGTCGAGAAGGGTCCCCAGCCGGCGCGGCGCCCCGACCTCATTGAACAAGCCTATCACCGCGACCGGGTCGGTGGCGGAAATGAGCGCGCCGAACAGGAATGCCGCCCCGATGCTGAACACCGAAAATACGCTCAACAGGCCTCCGATGATCCCCAGCGATATCAGGAGTCCGAATATCGCCAGGAGAAGAATCGGGACGATATTCATCCTGAGGGCTTTGAGATCCATATTAATGGCGGCGTCGTAAATCAGCGTCGGCAGGATGAGATACAGGATGATTTCAGGGGTGAGCATGACATCGCGCAGCGGATCGAATCCGGTCTGCCGGATGAGGATTCCCGCAAAAAAGCCGATGATAACCAGGCCGATGGTGTATGGAAAGCGCAGTTTTTTCAGGAGGATGGATGCGATCATGGCAACCGTAAGGAAACCGATGATCAGGATAATGCTCAAAGCCAGCGGATCATGCATGGAATCTCCTAAATCGCGAACGAGGCATTCTCAACAGGATGCATTCTATGTTTCCCGAAACATATCATCAAGCCTTCCGCATTGAGTTAACAGCCCGTAACAGCTATAGTAATTCCGGAGGCCGGTATGCAGTGGTTTTATACTCAACACCCCGTTATTCAGGCGCTTCTCGCGACCACCTTCACCTGGTTCGTGACAGCCCTTGGTTCGGCAATGGTGTTTTTTTTCAAGGAGATCAAGCGGCATGTACTCGACTCCATGCTGGGATTCGCCGCAGGCGTGATGATCGCCGCATCATTCTGGTCCCTTCTGGCGCCGGCCATCGAAATGACCGAGGAAGCAGGAGGAATTCCCTGGCTTCCCGCCGTCGCGGGTTTCCTGGCCGGAGGCGCGTTCCTCTGGGGCGTCGATCAGATTCTGCCGCACGTGCATATCGGTCAGAAGACGGAAGAGGCGGAGGGAATCCAAACCAGCTGGCGGCGATCGGCCCTGCTGGTCGCGGCAATCACCCTGCATAATTTCCCGGAAGGGCTGGCCGTCGGCGTCGCCTTCGGCGCGCTGGCCCACGACATCCCCGGAGCGAGCATCGCCGGAGCCGTGGCGCTGGCTCTCGGCATCGGACTGCAGAACTTTCCCGAGGGAGCCGCGGTTTCCATACCCCTGCGCCGGGAAGGCATCTCAAGGCGGAAGGCATTTATGGCCGGACAGGCCTCGGGGATCGTGGAACCCATCGCCGGGGTTCTCGGGGCGCTTGCGGTTATCGTCATGAGGCCGATTCTCCCGTATGCGCTGGCTTTCGCCGCCGGAGCCATGATTTACGTAGTGGTGGAAGAGCTGATACCGGAAGCCCAGACAGACAAGGACACCGACTATGCCACCATCGGAGCCATGCTGGGCTTCGCCGTCATGATGTTTTTAGACGTAAGCCTGGGATAAGGGTTCGTATTCGGAGACTCCGGCGTTATTCCTGAGGCACCCGTTGCCAGCCGGAGCGTATGAGTAGGTCGATGAATCCCGCCTGGGGATCCAGCAGATTGCGCTCATCTACGATAACAGTGATCTGCCGGGCCTCGTCTTCTTGCCGGAAATAATTCTCGATCGCCCGCACCCAGCGTTCTTCCCGCTCCCTGAAATTCAGCTCCGCGACGCTGCGGCGATATGCGCGGAAGCTTGCGATGTCGCCGTCATCCGCCCCGAGATCGCGCAGGAAATCTTCTCCCGGGTCTCCCCGACTGCCGCCGGTAACCGCTGCATACAGTCGTTCGGACAAGGTTTGACAACCGATTTCCAGCGCCTGTTCATCCGCC